>PKWO01000473.1 GCA_003132085.1 Oxalobacteraceae bacterium
TCTGCGGCATTGATCATTTGCATGCGGATCAGGAACCCATCGGCGCCTACCGGAATGATGCGAAATCCGGAGTTGCCGTTGTGTTCACTCGCCGCGGCCTCGAATTGATGGCCAAGCCGGGTCTCTTCCGGATGCGCCAGCGCCGAGGAAACAGTTTTGGGGAAATCCGAGCCGGGCGGCAGCGATGTGCAACCGCCGATCGCCGCGAGCATCAATATGACAAGCGAAAAGCGGCAGCGGTCGACCAGCATCGTGCTCCAGCGAAGTTTCCTCATCGTTCAAACCCTTATTTTATAAGTGGCGCGGTCCGGCCGGACTAAATGCCGGCTATGAAAACATGCTGACGCAACGCGCTTATATAAGCTACAGGCTTTTAATCCGGCATTCCGTGCTGTAACACACACAGCGCGAAAAGGCGCGGTTGCGATGATCTGCCCCAAAGCCGAGTAGAGTGGGCAAGCTCCTCTGCCCACGCGGTCAACGTGCGTTTGAGGTATTGGTTCGTCGGTAACGTGACATGAAGTGGTGGATTTTATTGCGGCGTGGGCACAGCAAACGTGCCCGCGCAGTCAACTTAGTCAACAAGTTTGAACGAATCCAACTCTGTGGTAAATCGATCGCTGCGTACCCCGCCATTACCGTAATATTCTTCCACCGACTTTACCCAGCGCTTCGCCTCCGGCGCATACCAAAATGCCTTATAGGTTCGCCCCGTCGCCGGGATCGCGCTGGTTTTTTGTACCTGGGTAACCATGGTCGTGTTGTTCTCAGCGGATTGCGCACCTTGAACCACGGTCTGGGTGGGTTCCAGTTCGGCAGTCCAATGCCCTTCCCCCTCGATCTTCAGCGCCTTAAATTTTCCCGCAGGCACCTCAACCGTTTCAAACCCAACAACCGTGAACTTGGTGTTCCATTTCTCGAATTTATGCAACTTATTTGGATGTTGCTCTGTGTATTGAACTTCCCAGGTTTTTCCCGGAGACAGCGGGAACGAAAGTGGTCTGCCAACCACCGTTTCGGTACCGTTCACATCTCGCAAGCGACTCCAATCGGCCCCCGCAATCAGGTCTTTCCCCGGCTGCGTTGAACCGCTTTGTTTCATCGTGAAATAAATGCTGGAAGACGTCACGCGGTAAACAGCAATTTCGTCATAGCTCTGGGTCCATCCGTTGGCCCCTTTCTCGGTGGTATTCCGATACTTCCACGTATCGCCGGCCTTCACCGGAGGCAAGTCAATCGACTGCGCCAGACAATTGAACGACAACGCCAAACCCAAACCCAAACCCACTAACCAGACAAGAATATTTTTCATCTATCCGCTCGCATTTTTGTTGCAAAGACTGCATCATACCAAACATGAGTCGTGCCTGTCCTGACAGGTTTCACCGATCTCTTCAATACCTGCCATCAGTGACGAAACTCCAGCGCTGCCCCAGTGGGCGGCATATCGTAAAAACCTCTCTATTGTTAATTAATCAGCGCCCGATCCCAATGCTACAATTCATGCAATACCCGAAATGCGTACATGTCTTGAAAACTGCAAAATTGAACTGCGGGAATCCGCAGCCTGCGCGCCTGGTTCGACAGTTTCTCTATCCAATGGCCGGTGGCGGCTTTCAACAACTCCGCCTCGACGCCGGTAAGGAGCCGATGAACGTATCCGAACGTCAAATGGTGCTGATAGCGGTCATGGTCCTGATCCCGGATGCCGGTAAGTTCCGACAAATCGTTTCGTAATGCGGCAAGACGCTTGGCGGTGGCGTCGTCGGCCGGATGCAATGGGATGTGCGGCGCGCCGTCGGTCTTCAGGGACGGGGTTCCAAGTTCAAACTCGAAGCTGTGATCGGCGATCGGGGAGCGTCCCTGAAGTTGTCGCAGCCATGTCTGCGTTACCGCATCGACCGACAATTCCGGGGATAGCTGACGTGGCCAACGCGCGTTGCGGATATCCTCGTCGTTGAGTCCGCCAAAGACCGTTATGTGATAGCTGGAAGGCGGAGTCAACGAAATTTTCGACGAGAAACTATATCCCGGAAATTCACGATAAATGTTCAGCAAGGTATCGAAAAGTTCAAAGTCATCCCCTTGCTGCCTTACATGGCCGATAAAAGTATTTCCGCCAAATCTCTTCACTGTGCCGTCCGCGTTGAATTTCCGGCCCACGTCGCGCAGGGTTGAAACCTCTGCTTTTTGCGTCGCCGCAGTGCTGATTCCTGACGTTGAAAACGCCAATGCGCTTGCAACAACAAACTGTCGCCGGGATATCTTATTCATGATCTATTTTGTTTAGTCGATAGGGTTATTGGACAAGAATGTCCATGTTCGGCAGTGCGCGCCGGCTTTTCGCGATCGCTCTGGCGAATCGCGAAAAGCCGGGTCATGCCTACAGTTTGTAGTTCATTCCGAGCATCACGGAAGGCGCCAATTTCCACGCCGATTGTTGATATTCCTGATTGTTGCCGAATTTATACTGCATGCCCTGACCGGTGGCGTTTAACACATCGAAAGACAGGGACAGGTGTTTCGACAGGTCGTAGCCAAATTGGAAGTCGACGTTGTTGGTGGCTTGCTGATAGCGGTTCTGGTAAAAGCCGGCGACCGTGTAGTTCGGGAAGCGGTCGTCCCAGAGTACCCCCAAGTGATTCCAGGCGAGCCGTGCGTGGACTTTCCCCAATTCGTAATACACCGTGGTATTCCACATCTGCTTAGGTTGTTCCGGCAGCGATGACAACACCACGGTCGATGTCGTTGCTCCGTTTTGCAGCGTTACCGGATAATGCGCTCTGCTGAATGTTGCGTTGCCGCTGACCCCAAATCCTTTGAGAATGGGAGATATGAAGTCGAGATCTTTTGTCAGACCAAACTCCAATCCCGACAGGGTGGCCTTATTCGTGGAGTTTCTTGGTTGCGTGACGAGGACGCTCGTCGGAGCGCCGCCGACGTTAATCGTTTCATCGGCACCCCACGTGAAGATTTCGTTGTGAATAATTTTATCGAATAGTGCAACCGAAACAATCCCTCTGCCGCCATCCAGATACCAATCGTGTCCGATGTCGAAATTGTCGGATGTGCGAGGCTTCAAATCGGTATTGCCTTCAGTCAGGGTCGGATTTGGGCCTGACGACAATACGCCACCGGTTGTCGCCAATTGATCCCAGCGAGGGCGCCCCACCGTTTCCGAAATACCGAGCCGCAACTTGCTGGTGTCGCTGGTATCGTAGACAGCGATCATCGACGGCAACAGGTTTTGATAGCTGTTATTGCTGCTAACCGGCGCCCAGACTTTGCCTGTCTCGCTCCATCCGGTCATCGTGTCGCCGGTATGTTCTAGACGCAAACCGCCGGCGATCAGCCACTTGTCCGCTTTGTATCTTGCTTCGGCATAAGCCGCGGACACCAGCTCCGATACGCCATAGGTCGAGCCATATTGCGACGCCGTGTTGACGGTAAAGGTTCCGATGCTACGATATTGATTCAGCATCGCGTTTGCGGCGGAAGAATTGATCAGCATCAAATTGGCGTTGCAGTTCAATCCACACAGCGAGCCGCTGCCCACCACGTTTGCCAGCGTGTAGGGCATGCCTGTCCACTGGACGCTGTCGTAGGAAGAATTGGTATTCGTCTGCACTGCTCTGGCGCCGAAAGCGAATCCGGCTCCCTTGCTGTCTGCCGCCATATTGTTCTTGATGTTCCATTGAACATCGTGGACTTCCGACTCATATTCTTGCGACGTTTCCAAGCGAACGGTCAACGGATACAAGCTGGGGTTGGCCGCATTCGCGGCATTCACCGGTGTAAATACCGGCCCGCCGGAGCCGCTCCAGTTGTAGTTGAACGGCATATTCGTCTGGGTGAACTCATCCCAGGTTTGCGGATTATAGACGGTCGAGCGGGAAGTGCTGCCACGAAGGTCGGTCTTCCAATCCGGGTTGATTTGATAGTTCAACTCGCCGTTGATACCGTCCAGCGCACGGTCCCATTTCAGGCGCGCGAGTTCGACCAGCTGGTTGACCGAACTCAGCGTGCCGCTTGTCGGCGTTTGATTGGTATCGGTGGAAGTGGAATTTACGGATGCGTTTTGCGTGTTGCGGTCAGACTCTTCATGCTGCTTGAAGTAAAACGCGCTCACATGCCCATTCAGCGAATCAGACGGCTGCCAATCCAGGCGCGCGGTTAGTCCGCCGCGTTGGCGCGAATCGGCATAGTCGTACCACAGCCTTTGCGTCGGCACTGCATAGCCGTTTCCCGAATAGGCGGTCGCGCTGCGGGTGCCATTGGCGTTATACCAGTTCAAGGAGCCGCCGCTCTCGATTTGCGGCACGTAAATGTCGCGGCTCCAATAGCTCGCGGTAGCCAGGAACCCAAACTCGTCGTTGGCGCCAAATCGCTTGGCCCATTTGCCCGATGCCTCGCCGGTCGGCGTGCTGCCGCCATATTCGCCGCTCATCAGGTTCTTGCCGGCTTTCGCATT
>PKWO01000141.1 GCA_003132085.1 Oxalobacteraceae bacterium
ACATGCGGGTTCCTCGCTCGCTCAAAAACAACGGGGTCGGATCGCTTTTGACCAGTGTGGCGCGCACGGCAAGCCAGTCGGCCAGCGCTGTTATCGCAGCGGCCCCGATCGGCACGCTACGCATCTTGTTGCCTTTGCCGGTCACGGTTACATCATGCGAATCGAAATTGATCCAACCCAATGAAACATAGGTACTTTCTTTGGTGTATCGCAGATCCAGACCAACCAGTTCCGATACCCGCAAGCCGCTGGAATACAGTAGCTCGAACATCGCGCGATTGCAGCGCTGCATTGCCGCATCGGCATTTTCCCCGGGGCTGATATGCGCCACCAAGCGCACTGCATCGTCTGCCGACAGCGCTTTCGGTAGTGGTTTTGCGCGCTTTGGCGGTTTGACGCCATCGACGGGGTTGCTGCTCAGCGTCCCTTCCTGCAGCGATAACCAATTGAAAAAACCTCGCCAGCAAGAGAGTTTGCGCGCGATTGAACGGGCATTTAATCCGTTGGAATGCAATTGGGAAGCGAATTTCCGGATATGGAAATGCGTAACGGCGCCAAATGCGGCGTTTTCAACAATCGGCTCGGCCAATGTCAGGAGTTCAGCCAAGTCGTGCCCGTAATGACGAACCGTATGCTCGGACAATTTTCGCTGAGTGCGCAGACTGTCCAGATAGCAGTCGACCAGGAGACGTTTATCGGCAGCGCTCATAGCGCGGGCTCTCTACAGGAGACAGGCTGTCATTCGACCAGGCAGGTCAGCGCCGCACTGGCTGTCTCGCCAATTTTCATCAGAAAGTCGGTCGCCATGTCGTCGCTGAAGCGGTTTTGGTCGGGGGATCCCAATACCAGCAGGCCGAATGCCTCCGCAGCGGCGTTCAAGCGCAATGGCAGCATTGCCACCGACTGGATTGCCGGTGCTTCTTCCAGCCATGATGCGGCTTCGAAATCATTGTTCTTGCCGCAAAACGGCGACGCCAAGCCGTTGGCAAATAGGCGGGCATCCACTGAAACCGGCGCGGCAAACCAGGTGTGGGCAAATTCCTCGGCGGCCCCCCAGATGCGCAGCGTGGCATGCGGCACCGAAAATGTCGTCTGCAATCCATTGATCAAAATATGCGGCAAGTCAACATCGTTGCGCGCCAGTAGCAAAGACCTGGCCCAAGCCTGGAATTTCAGCGTGATGGCGTCATTTTCCTGTGCCATCCGAATCAAATCCGCCATGCGCATCTCAAGCGATTTGATTTTTTCGCGCAAGACTTCCATCTGTCTTTCCTGTAGCGACACGGCGCGGCCTGCCAGCGGGCTGGTCAATTTTATCTTGGACAGAAGCTCCGCATGTTCTTCAAAAAAATGCGAGTGATCGGTCAGATACTGAGCGACGGAAGCGGGGTCCAGTTGGGAGTTCATATATGGTCTACGGAAAAATCGATAATGGAAACGGCACACGCGCAGCCGTCGCTGAACAGTCAACTACAGTGCGATCTTTTCGCGAATTTATCCGACATCCGGTTACCCGATATCAATTTCGCCCTCGAATACATTCACTGCCGGACCTGTCATGCGTACGGCCGAACCGGCGCCGTCCCACGCAATCGTCAGTTCGCCGCCACGCGTTTGCACGGCTACCGGAGAAATCAACAAGCCGCGCCGGATACCGGCCACTACCGCAGCGCACGAACCGGTGCCGCAGGACAGGGTTTCGCCGGCCCCGCGCTCGAATACCCGCAATTTGATGTTGCTGCGATCGATGACCTGCATGTAGCCGGCATTGACGCGTCGCGGAAAACGCAGATGATGTTCAATTAACGGGCCATCGGTCAGCACCGGAGCCGACTCGATATCGTCGACCACTTGCACTGCATGCGGATTACCCATCGACACCACTGAAATCCAGATTGTCTTGCCCTTCAAATCAAGCGGCCAAAGCAAATCGCCGCCCTCGGGTTTTCCTTGCAAGCCGTGCGTATCAAACGGCACGTCGCTGGCTTGCAGTATCGGTGCGCCCATATCGACGGTGACGCGGCCATCGCTCTCGAGCGCAGGTTCAATCACCCCGGACATCGTTTCCACCTTGATGGCGTGTTTGCTTGTCAAGCCCTTGTCGGTAACGAATTTGACGAAGGCACGCGCGCCGTTGCCGCATTGCTCGACCTCGCTGCCGTCCGCATTGTAAATGCGATAGCGAAAATCGACCCCTGTCGATTGCGCTTTCTCAACGACCAACAGTTGATCGGCGCCGATGCCAAAGCGGCGATCCGCAAGAAATTTCCATTNNAGTCGTTGCCGGCACCATGCATTTTGGTGAATTTTAGTTTCATCCGGTGATTATAACTGCTGTCATTGACTCGCTACACTAACCTTGCAGCGGAATCGTATTCGGACCGGCTTTGCGATAAACGCCGGGCACACCCGGCGGCCGGGTCTTGAATCGTTTATGCGCCCAGAAATATTCGGATGGGGCTTCCAGCACCCGCGCTTCGATGAACGCATTCATTTGGCGGGTGGCCGCAACCATGTCATCGCCCGGGTAGTTTTCCCAAGGCGGGAAGAATTTCACTTTCCAGCCTCGATAATCCGGTAAAAAAGTCGCCACTACGGGGATGACTTTGGCCCCGGTTGCCGCTGCGATCCTGGCTGGTGCGGTGAGCGTTGCCGCCGGGTTGCCGAAAAACGAGACGAACTCGGCATCCTTCGCGCCAAAATCCATATCCGGCAGCATGAAAAATGGCAGACCTTCGCGCATTGCGCGAATGATCGGCTTGACTCCCTCGCCGCGCGAAAACAATTTGATCGGACGAAAGCGGGTGCGGCCTTTACGCAAAGCCTGGTCGAAGACTTTGCTTTGTTGGCGTGTGTATATCGAGCACAACGACGTTTCCAGCATCACCGCGACGCCTGCGACGTCAAGGCTGACGAAATGCGGGCACAACAATATGGTCGGGCCTGATTGAATCAACGCCAGTGGCACCTGCGGCTCAACGACTATCAGGCGCCGCAATCGCGCTTCCGAACCCCACCACAATACGCCGCGCTCCAACACGCTGCGCGCATATGCCTGAAAATGTTTTTTGGCGATGGCCTTGCGCTCGGCGTCGCTACGATCCGGCAAGCATAGCCTCAGGTTGGTCAGCGTAATTGCGCGCCTGGACCGCATCAATGCAAACAACAAGGTGCCGGTCGCTTCTCCCAATCGCCCCAGCCACGTCAGCGGCAACCAATGCATCAGCCACATCAATGCCAGTAAAAATCTCATGCGTTGGTCTCTTGGTTGGTGGGGGCGGCGCTGGCGCCGTGAGGGGACTTATAGCGGTTGTAGCTCCAAAAATATTGTGCGGGGCAGCAAGCTATAAGTTTCTCCATGGAAATATTTATGCTGTTTGCTTGTTGCTCCGGCGTGCCATCCAGTTTTTGTTCGAACCGCACAAACCTTATCGCATAGCCGGCGCCTTTCGGCAAGCGCTCGGCATAGGACAAAATAATGGCAGCCCCGGTCATCTGATGAAGTTTGGCCGGAAGCGTCATCGTGTATGCCGGTTTGCCAAAGAAATTCGCCCACACGCCCTCGCCCTGCTGCGGTACCTGATCTGGCAAGAGGCCAATGGCGGCGCCTTTTTTCAAGGTTTTTAGCAGAGTTCTTACTCCTGCCAGATTGGCGGGGGCAAGCAGCAGGTTATGCCTCGCTCGCGCATCCTCCATTAAGGGTTTGAGCGCCGCTTTACGGGGCGGGCGGTATAGCACCGTAAACGGGAGGCGTTTGGCAATCGCTTGCGCGATGATTTCGAAGCATCCGAGATGCGGGGTCAAAAAGATGACGCCGTGCCCGGCATCGAGCGCCGCTTGCGCAATTTCCCAATTCTCGATATGTGCGGTAGCGAGCACTTGCTCGGGTGGCGCGCACCAGATAAAAGCCAGCTCCAGGATATTTTTCCCCGATTCGCGGATCGCGGTGCGCAAGTGATCACTGTAGCCGGCTCGGCCGATATTGTCTTTTAATCTAGTGCGGTAAGCTGGCGATGCCAGATATACGACCCAGCCGAGCGCGCCGCCCAGCTTATGGAGTACGGGCAGCGGGAATGTGGATAGTAAACGGAATAGTTTGATTAACATCAAGTTTTAAATGGCTTTTTAGCCGATTTTTTTCAAGTAGCGTAAAATATAATCACGTATTATCCGCCGAGTTAACAGACAACTTGCGAGGCGGCCTACAAATTTCGCTAAAGCGTCGCAGGCTCATTAAGTTGGCCGCGACATGGGGGTCACTTTCTAAATGGAGCTTGCTATGGCACATGAATATCTTTTTACTTCGGAATCGGTTTCCGAAGGTCACCCGGACAAGGTAGCGGACCAGATTTCCGATGCTATCTTGGATGCCGTTCTTGCACAGGATCCCAAGGCGCGGGTCGCGGCAGAAACCTTGTGCAATACCGGCTTGGTTATCTTGGCGGGCGAAATTACCACGTACGCCAATGTCGACTACATCGGCGTCGCCCGCGACACCATCAAACGTATCGGCTACGACAATGCCGATTTCGGTATTGACTACAAGAGTTGCGCGGTGATGGTGTGCTACGACAAGCAGTCGCCGGATATCGCCCAAGGCGTGGACGAAGGAAAAGGGATCGACCTGGATCAAGGGGCCGGCGATCAGGGATTGATGTTTGGCTACGCTTGCGACGAAACACCGGTTTTGATGCCTGCTGCCATTTACTATGCGCACCGCATTGTGGAGCGGCAGTCGCAGTTGCGCAAGGATGGGCGTCTGCCTTGGTTGCGTCCGGATGCCAAATCCCAGGTCACCTTGAAGTACGTGGACGGCAAGCCGGTGGCGATCGACACCGTTGTTTTGTCCACCCAACATTCGCCCGAAATGACGCACAAGGAGATCGAAGAGGCGGCCATTGAATTGATTATCAAGCCGGCGGTACCGCAAGAATGGTTGAAGGATGTGCGATACCTGGTCAATCCGACCGGGCGTTTTGTGGTTGGCGGCCCGCAAGGAGATTGCGGACTGACCGGGCGCAAAATTATTGTCGACACGTACGGCGGCGCCTGTCCGCACGGCGGCGGTGCTTTTTCCGGCAAGGATCCGTCGAAGGTGGACCGCTCGGCTGCTTATGCGGCACGTTATGTCGCAAAAAACATTGTCGCGGCAGGGCTCGCGCGTCAATGCCAGATTCAAGTCAGTTATGCAATCGGGGTCGCCAAGCCGATCAATATCACGATTTATACCGAAGGTACCGGCGTGATCTCCGACGAGGAAATTGCGGCCTTGGTGCACAAGCATTTTGATTTGCGTCCGAAGGGCATCGTGCAGATGCTGGATTTATTACGCCCGATTTACCAGAAGTCCGCAGCATATGGACATTTCGGACGGGAAGAACCGGAGTTTACCTGGGAACGTACCGACAAGGCGGCGGCTTTGCGCGCGGATGCAGGGCTGTAAGGTTAAGGACATGGCGCGGATCCGGCGTGGCTAATCTGATTGGGCTGCGGATCAGAGATGCCGCCGTGACGGCGGTCGGCGTATTGTGTATGGCGGCCGCCGCTGTTGGCTATGCGGCCAACTCTCCGCCAACGCCGGCCGGTTGGTGCAAACGGCTGGCCGAGCGTTTGCCGGGTATCTCTGCGTCCAGTTGTCAGCGCAGCGCATTGACCCCTAGCGGCGGAATATCGCTACAAGGTTTTCCCATTTTGGCGCGTCACTTTCCACCGGCGAAGGGTGTCAAAGATGGCTACCGGCCGGTGCGAATATTGCTCTTGGGTGGAATTCATGGCGACGAGCTGACCGCTTCCGCGATCGTTTTTCAGTGGATGCAATGGATGCAGATGGCGCCGGCGCAAGATTTCTACTGGAGTGTCATACCAGTGGTCAACCCGGATGGCTTGCTGGCGTCCAGGCCGAAACGCGTGAATGCCCATGGCGTTGATTTGAATCGCAATTTTCCGACACCGGGATGGCAGAAGGACGCTCCTCGATATTGGGCAAGGGCAACCGGCAGCGATCCGCGCCGCTTCCCTGGAACGGCTCCCTTGTCTGAGCCGGAAACGCGATGGATCAACCAGGAAATGGAGAGTTTCCGTCCGCAGGTCATCATTTCGGTGCATGCGCCTTTCGGTGTACTCGATTTCGACGGGCCCGCGCCGACTCCGCATCACTTTGGCCGGCTGATTTTCAATCGCGTTGGCGTGTACCCTGGGTCGTTGGGCAACTACAGTGGGGTGCATAAAAATGTGCCGGTGATCACGATTGAGTTGCCGAACGCGCAAACGATGCCCTCCGACGCGGAAGTCAAACGGATATGGCTTGATATGTTGAACTGGATACAACACAACGTCACATAACCGGACGATGCCCGCCCGCGCCGCATGCGGTCAGCATCCGGCCGCATAGACCTGCCGGGTTCTTGCACAAGCCGGCCGAAACCAGGTGCGCTCGTTAATATGGCTGGCAATAACAATTTCCCGGCGAATTGAATATTGCGTTTATCCTGGAGTATAATCTGCCCTCCAAGGAGCGTTGCAGCATGGTGATCAACTATGCCAGGCTTGGTTCGATGTACCCCCGCAACTGCGCTCACGTTTCTTTTTTTCTAACGAAAGGAGGGCGTGATGAACGCNNCGCCGCAGTGATGAATACCACCACTTACCCCGCAAACGATTACTTTGTCGCCGATCTTGGTCTGGCCGAATGGGGCCGCAAAGAAATCAAAATCGCCGAAACTGAAATGCCCGGACTCATGGCGATTCGCGAAGAGTTCGCCGCCGCCCAGCCGCTGAAAGGCGCGCGTGTAACCGGTTCGATCCACATGACGATCC
>PKWO01000067.1 GCA_003132085.1 Oxalobacteraceae bacterium
ATGGGAGCGCGCGAAGATTTTTGTGACGCGGGTAGGCACCATCATCCTGGCGTTGATGATCCTGTTGTGGTTCCTCTCCAGTTTTCCGGCGCCGCCGCCGAGCGCGCTGGGCCCCGCCATCAAATACAGCCTGGCCGGTCAAATCGGGCAAATGCTGGAACATGTATTCGCGCCCATCGGCTTCAACTGGCAAATCGCGATCGCCTTGATCCCCGGCATGGCAGCGCGTGAAGTCGCGGTTGGCGCTCTTGGCACTGTCTATGCGCTGTCGGCCACCGGCGACCAGTTGGCAACCACGCTGACTCCGATGATCGCGGCAAGCTGGAGCTTGCCGACTGCACTGTCGCTGCTGGCGTGGTTCGTATTCGCGCCGCAATGCATCGCCACCTTGTCGGTCGTCAAACGCGAAACCAATTCCTGGAAACCGGCATTGGCAATGGCAGCCTATATGTTTGCGCTCGCCTATCTCGGTTCGCTGGCAACTTACCAGATCAGCCGCGCGTTGCTGGGAGGCGCTTGATGCAACAAGCTATCGCCGCCGCTATCGTCCTCTGCGCCGCCTGGGTCGTACTTAGGCGTTACACACCCAAAGCCTTGAAACGGATTGCCCGTTCATGGAGCGCCAGAACGGCGATTCGGCTCGGCTGGCTTGCGTTGGCAGCCAAAATCGAGCAGCAAGCACAAGCAGGCGCGTCCTGCGGCGACGGCTGCGGAGCGTGCGGAAACTGCGCTTCCGGCAGTGCGGCAACCGTTGCAAAACAGTCGGTCATCACGCTCGAATCCTTGAAGCGGACTATTCGGCAATAAGCAGGTTTTCAGCGCGGCGGTACCGCAAAAATTGGTCCCGCCATGGGTGAGCAATCAGACGTTGAGACAATCCATCCTGTAGACTTTTCCTTCATTCCGAAGGGCCGGCTAAATTACTTTGCCGGAACCGGTGGCGCCTTTTGCGCTTGTGCAGATTCCTTCTCCTGCTTTGCCTGCTTCTTGGCAAGATGACGGCCAACGACGCAGCCGCCTACCGCACCGAGAACCGCATGATGCCCCGCCACATGCCCCGCGATACCGCCTACCGCAGCGCCTTTCAGACATCCCGCCGCATTGGCGGAACCGCTTATCAATGCCAATCCGGCAAACATCACCGCTAAATATTTTTTCATCATTTTCCGATCTGCAAAATAGACGTTCACCAGCCATGTCGGCCCCAGCCTCCAGCACCGGTTGGATATTGTAACTGTTCATCCTGCATCTCAATAAAAATCCCGTCCCTCCACCATCAGGCTTCCCAGCATCGCCGAATGGTCGACTACCCGTTTCGCAATCAAATGGACGACCTCGCCTTCGCGCTGCCAAACACCGTACACCGTCATCAACCTGGCATTCAATATTTCCTTGCGCTGCTTTTCCAACAGCGCCGGCCATACGATGACATTGATGTTTCCGGTCTCGTCTTCCAGCGTTACGAAGAGCGTTCCTTTGGCCGTTTGCGGGCGCTGCCGCATCGTGACCAGGCCGGTCGTGCGGGCTAGCTTTCGGTTCGGGAAGGACTGCATTTCCAGCGCGGTCGACAAATTCATCTTTTTCAACTGCTGGCGCAACAATGCCAGCGGATGCCGGTTCAGGGTCAAGCCCGCACTGGCATAATCGGCCAGGATTTCCTGCCCTTCCGACGCCGGCGGCAAGACAATTGCCTCTTCCGCAATCGAAGCATCCTTTAGTAAACCCGGCATCGTCTGCATGCCGGCCACTTGCCAGGCAACTTGGCGCCGATGCCCGCTCAGGGACGACAGCGCATTGGCGCGCGCCAGTGCCTGCAAATCCTGCTGCGACAATTCGGCGCGCCGCTTCAGGTCGTCGATACTGTCGAACGGCTGCATCGCGCGCGCATCCGCTATCCGTTCTACCGCACCGCCCGCCAACCCTTTCAGCAAGCGCAACCCAAGGCGCACCGCAGGCTGGCCGCTGCCGTCCGGCGCTTCCTCCAGCGTGCAATCCCATTCGCTGATCGCGATATCCGGGGGGCGTACCTCGACCTGATGACGTCTGGCATCCTGCACCAGTTGCGACGCCGAATAAAATCCCATCGGCTGGGCATTCAGCAATGCAGCCAAAAATGCCGCCGGTTCATGCCGTTTTATCCAGGCGGATATGTACACCAGAAGCGCAAAACTGGCCGCATGCGATTCCGGAAAACCATACTCGCCGAAACCCTCGATCTGCCTGAAAATCCGTTCCGCAAAACTCTGCTCATAACCGCGCTCCAGCATGCCGCCGACAATCCGGTCATAAAATTTCTCTACCCCGCCCTTGCGCTTCCATGCCGCCATTGCGCGCCGCAAACTATCAGCCTCGCCGCCGCTGAAGCCGGCGGCCACCATCGCAATCTGCATTACCTGTTCCTGAAAAATCGGGATTCCCAGGGTTCGTTCCAGCACCTGCTGCACTGCCGGACTCGGATAATCCACCGCTTCCAGACCTTGTTTGCGCTTCAGGTAAGGATGCACCATGCCGCCCTGAATCGGCCCCGGCCGCACGATGGCGACCTCAATCACCAGGTCATAGAACTTGTCGGGCTTCAAACGCGGCAGCATCGACATTTGCGCGCGCGATTCGATCTGGAACACGCCTACCGTATCGGCCTTGGCGATCATCCGGTACGTGGCGGCATCTTCAGCCGGCACATCCTGCATGGTAAATAGTTCGCCGCGCCGCAAGCCGATCAAGTCCAGTGCGCGCCGGATCGCCGACAACATACCCAGCGCCAGTACATCGATCTTGAGCAACCCCATCGCATCGAGGTCGTCCTTATCCCATTGGATTACATTGCGTTCGGCCATCGCCGCATTCTCAATCGGCACCAGACGCGCCAGACTATCGCGGGCAATCACAAAACCGCCGCTATGCTGCGACAAATGGCGCGGAAAGCCGATCAGGGTTTGCGACAATGCCAGCAGCTTTTGCACCACAGGCGATTCCGGGTCCACGCCATTTTCCTGCAAGCGCTCGGCACTGATTGTGCGGCCATCCCACCAGTGATGCAATTTGGATAGCCGATTCAG
>PKWO01000127.1:0-9407 GCA_003132085.1 Oxalobacteraceae bacterium
CTTGCGCTGCGCCTTGGTGGTGGCCACTTTAACCATACGCCAATTTTTGAGGATGTACTCGTGCATCTCCGCCTTGATCCAGTGCATGGCATACGACACCAGCCGCACGCCTTGGTCCGGATCAAAGCGTTTGACTGCTTTCATCAAGCCGATATTGCCTTCTTGAATCAGGTCGGCATGCGGCAGGCCGTAACCCAGGTAGCCGCGCGCGATGGATACCACCAAGCGCAGATGGGATAACACCAGCGACTGCGCCGCAGCCAAGTCGTTGTTTTCACGCAGGCGGCGCGACAGGGAAATTTCTTCCTCATGGCTCAACATCGGTAAACGGTTGACGGCCGAAATATAGGCGTCGATATTGCCCAAATTTCCAGAAAAGCCAACGGCAAGCTTTCCGCCTGGAATCAGTGCAGTCTGTGCTAGTGCAGCGTTCATAAATTCTCCTTGCGTCCAGATTAATGCGATGGCGGGAAAGCGGCGAACCGCCACTTATTTATAATATATTAGCACTCTCTGGCGATGAGTGCTAATCGGCTATTGCAAACGTGACGATAGTAAAAACGCTATCACTGCCGATTGCCACAACTGCGTAACCTATTGCCATATTCATCTGAACCCGTTATGCGGCGAAAGTTCCATCGGCTCAAGATCAGGTCGACCGCAGCCGGATTAACGCAAATGATCTATCTATATATTAGTTGTTGGCGAATATTCAAGATTGACTTAAATCAAACTTTGCCAAAAAACCAGCGCCTCCCAGCGCCTTGTGCGGAGGCAGCCGTGGGTGCAATGGTTTGGAATTTGAAACTGGCCGGGCCGGTTTGACGCCCGGCTTAGCTTAAGCGCGCCAGATGCCGCTGTACCGATAGCAGAGCCCCGGTTAACCCCAGCGCGGCGCTTAACCCGAGCAGTATTGAGGTAGCGAGCATGCCTAGCGGGGCCAGTCTGAATTCGGACGCATACAGGCGGGCGAATTCGGCAATCTCATCATTCAGCGGGCGCAGCGTCAGCGTCACCACACCCAACGCCAATGCACCGGCGCACAAGCCCAACAGCGCACCGCTGTAGTAAAACGGGCGGCAAATGAATGCGTCGGTGGCGCCGACCAGGCGCGATACCTCGATCTCTTCGCGTTGCGTCATCACCTGCAGGCGAATCGTGTTGAATACGACTGCCACTACAACCACGCCCAGCGTCGAGGCGAGAAACAGCAACACGAGTTGCAGCACATGCAGCAGGGCCGCCAGCCGTTTTATCCAGGTAGAGTCGACCTGCACATTCTCGACGCTGGGCAACGCCTGTAATTGTGTTGCGATGGCATCGACCCGCGCTGCTTCGGCCGCATTCCGGAAGCCGGCCAATTTGAGCACATAGCCGTCCGGCAATGGATTGGAGCCGAGCGTGGCCAAGACATCGGTCAGGCCGCTCTTCTCCTTTAGCGTTTCCAGCGCTTTTTCGCGCGGCACGAATTCGAGCTTCGCGCCACCTTTGGCAGTACCGCTTATTTTGCGGATATCTGCGGCCATGGCGATTGCTTTATCGCGCGGCAACTCCATCGCCAGGAAAATGCTGATTTCCGGTTCAACCGCCAATTGCTCGGAAAGTGGCCGCACGTTTTCCAGCAGCGTCAGACCGGCAAAAGGCAGCGCCAATGCAATCGCGACCACGATCACGTTCAACAAAAATCCGCTGCGCGGCTTGAATATGTGGCGCACCGCTCGGCTCAGCGCAAACGCGTGTTGCCGAGTCCAGGTAATCATGCCGGTTCCTTCTCGGCCTGAATGCCTGGGGTGTCGACCAGGCGTCCCTGGTCCAGATGAATTACGCGGCTGGCATTCGCCAGAACAGGTTCGTCATGGGTTGAAATCAGGCAGGTTACGCCGACCCCATGAAAGGCTTTTAGCGCGTCCAGCACTTTGTCGGCATTGGCGCGGCCGAGGTTGGCAGTGGGTTCGTCCGCGAGAATAATTTGAGGCCGGTTGACAATCGCGCGGGCGATGGCAACCCGTTGTTGTTCGCCGCCGGATAAGCTGAGCGGTTCCGCCGCGGCCTTGTCGAGCAGGCCGACTTTATCGAGCGCCGCGCGCGCGCGTTTTTCGGCATCTCTCCTGGTTGCCCCGCTGACCACTAGCGGCAGCATCACATTGGCCAGCACGTCGCGGTCAAACAGCAATCGCTGCTGCTTCAGAATCAAACCCAGGTTGCGTCGCAGATACGGTAGGCCGGACGTCTTCAGTTTGCCGATATCGTGGCCGCTGACCAGCACCGACCCCGCGCTGGGACGTTCGATTGCCGCGATCATTTTGAGCAAGGTCGATTTGCCGGCGCCGGATGGGCCGGCCAAAAAAATCAGTTCACCCTTGGAGATCGACAAGCTGACGTCCGACAAGGAGGCAGCGCCGTGCGCGGAATAGCGTTTGGTGACCTGGTGAAATTCGATCATTATCAACTTAGAAGGGCATCTACGAATTCAACGGCGTTGAACGGCTGTAAATCTTCAATGTTTTCGCCTACACCGATAAAATATACCGGGAGCGGCCGGGTTCTTGCAATCGCCGCCAGGATGCCGCCTTTGGCAGTGCCATCCAGTTTGGTGACGACCAAGCCGGTCAGGCCCAGCGCGTCATCGAACGCCTTGACCTGGGTCAATGCATTTTGACCGGTGTTGCCGTCGATGATCAGCAAAATTTCATGCGGCGCGGTCGCCATCCCTTTTGCCACCACGCGTTTGATTTTTTTGAGCTCTTCCATCAAATGCAACTGCGTCGGCAGTCGGCCGGCGGTATCCACCATCACGACGTCGATATGGCGCGCCTGCGCCGAATGAATCGCGTCAAAAGCGACCGCCGCGGGATCGCCGGACTCTTGCGCAATCACACTGACATTGTTGCGTTCGCCCCATGCCGTCAATTGTTCGCGGGCGGCTGCGCGAAAGGTATCGCCGGCGGCCAGCAGCACCGATTGGCCATGCGTTTGCAAATGCATGGCGAGTTTGCCGATGGTGGTGGTTTTGCCGGCGCCGTTGACGCCGGTAATCATCATTACCATCGGTTGGTGGCGGCCCAGTTCCAGCGGCTTTTGCAGCGGCGTGAGCAGCGCAATCAACAGTTCGCGCAACGCCGTCTTGACCTCCGCCGCTTCGGTCAGCTTCTCATCTTTGACCTTGCGCTTCAAAGCGTCCAGCAGATATTGCGTGGCTGCCACGCCTGCATCGGACATCAGTAGCGCCGATTCCAGTTCTTCATATAATTCGTCGCCGATTTTGGCGCCGACAAACAGGGTGGTCAGGTTGGACGAGGTTTTAGCGAGGCCGGCTTTGAGCCGCGTCAGCCACGAGTGCCGTTGTTGCGCCGGCGTTGCCGTGGGCTCGCGTTGAACCTCGGCGGCAATGGCGACACCAACCTCGGGTTGCTGCGGCGCTGGTTGGCTGGCGGCGGGTGCCGGTAATGCACCGTCTGGCGGCACCGCGGGAGTATCTTTGGTTTTTTTCTTGAAGAAACTAAACATCGGAAAAGGTGGCAGAAGTGCGGTCAGAGGCGCTTGCAATGAACAAGCGAATACAATCAGCGCCATTTTATCAGAGCGCAGGGGCGGCGAAGTAAAACTGGTGGCATCCGCGTTGCCTCCATAGCGCGGCCATCAGCTGCGCAATTGGATATACTGCGCCCAACGAGATACTTCATTTATCCGAAGGAATAGCTAAATTGATATCAGAAACGTGAACGACATGCAAAAGAAATCAAGTAAGCCGGTTGGTCGACAGCGTAACGCGCACGCCCGATTGGCGCATCAGGTGCGTATCATCGGCGGGCAATGGAAGCGCACGCCGCTGGCGGTATTGGATGCAGACGGGTTACGCCCGACTCCCGATCGCGTGCGGGAAACGGTGTTTAACTGGCTGAATCATTTGCTGGATGGGGCTTGGGGCCGAGTTGCCTGTCTCGATTTGTTTGCGGGCACCGGCGCCCTCGGTTTTGAGGCTGCCAGCAGGGGCGCCGCGCGCGTTGTGATGGTCGAGGCGAATGCCGACGCGGCACGGCAACTGCAAGCGACACAAGAAAAATTGCACGCTGCACAGGTCAGTATATTGCGCGGCGACGCCGGTGCGGCGGCACTCGGCATGCTTGCCGGGGTAAGGGGGGCGCACACGGACGAAGGGCGCTTCCAGGTTATCTTTCTCGATCCACCCTATCATCAGGACTGGCTGGCCAAGATGTTGCCGACATGCGAAGGCCTGTTGGCCGAAGGCGGCTTACTCTATGCGGAAGCCGAGCAAGCGCTTGATAATGATTTCCTGCCTGAATGGATGAACGGATGGCAGGTCGTCAGAGCGGATAAGGCCGGCCTGGTTTTCTATCATTTGTTGCAACGCAAAAAGGAGCCCAAATTTCAGGCATAATGCGTTTTCAAATACATGATGGTGCGCGGAGCTGCAAATTTTGAGCGTATTCAATTGCAATTGCATCGTTTTGGTGCGAAATTCGCATGCTGCTGGTTTTAATTGTCATAATATAAGAACGCAGATCATTTTGGAGTCACGATGGTTACAGCCATTTATCCGGGAACCTTTGATCCACTTACGCGCGGACACGAAGATTTAGTGCGTCGCGCTTCAGGGCTATTCGATAAACTGGTGGTAGGGGTGGCGGACAGCAAGAACAAGCGACCATTCTTTTCGCTGGATGAACGCCTGACGATCGCCAATGAAGTGCTAGGCCATTATCCGAACGTGCAAGTCGAAAGTTTTTCCGGCTTGCTGAAGGATTTTGTGCGAATTCATGACGCGCGCGTCATCATGCGCGGCTTGCGTGCCGTGTCCGACTTTGAATATGAGTTTCAAATGGCCGGCATGAATCGCTACCTGTTGCCGGATGTGGAAACGCTCTTTTTGACGCCCTCCGATCAATACCAGTTTATTTCCGGCACCATTGTGCGTGAAATTGCGATTCTTGGCGGCGATGTTTCCAAATTCGTTTTCCCATCCGTAGAACGCTGGCTGACACAAAAGATCGCCGCACTGGAAGAATGAACAGCTTTTTATGGCGCTAATAATCACCGACGATTGCATCAATTGCGACGTTTGCGAACCGGAGTGTCCGAACGGTGCGATCTACATGGGGCCGGAAATCTATGAGATCGATCCGCATAAGTGCACCGAATGCGTCGGCCACTTTAACGAGCCTCAGTGTCAGCAAGTGTGCCCAGTGAAATGCATTCCGTTTGATCCGGCCTGGCGCGAATCAAAGGAGCAGTTGCTGGCAAAATACGAGCGTCTGCAGGCCGCACTGAAACCGCAGTAATGCTTCCGTTTTGTAGTGTACCTGTAGCGTACCTGTAGTGTTCCTGCATCAGCTTTGACTGATCGCATGCACCCGGTTGCGGCCATTCTCCTTGGCTTGATAGAGTGCTTGGTCGGCGCGGGCAACCAGTTGGCTCCCTGCTGATTCGGCTGTCTGTGCAGGATCGGCGATGTGTAGGGTGGCAACGCCGATTGATGCGCTTACCTGCCGGGGCTTTTCTGTCAAAAAAAACGGCTTGTCGGCGATCCCGGCGCGAATGCGTTCCGCCACATTGCAGGCGTCGGCCAATTGGGTGTCCGGCAGCAATACCACAAATTCTTCTCCGCCAAAACGCCCGAGCGTGTCGCTTAAGCGGAGCTCGGCTTTGACGCGCGCAGCGACTTCGCGCAATACCTCGTCGCCGCATTGATGTCCGTAGCCGTCGTTGATCTGCTTGAAATGGTCGATGTCGATATACAGGCAGGACAATGCACTGGCACGCCGCCGAGTGCGCCCGACTTCTTCCATCAAACGCAGCTCGACATAGCGTCGATTATTGACGCCGGTGAGCGGATCTATCAGACCCAGGTGCTTCAGGCGTTCGACGTTGATCACGTTTTCCAGGCAGATGGCGACGATCGACGCCATGTGCTCAAGGAAATCGGTTGCCATGCCGAGCGTGAAACGGGTTCTATCCTGGCTGCCGAGGCCGAGCAAGCCGATCAACCCATAATGACGCCACAGCGGCACCAGTGCGACACTGCCCGGTGTCGGCACGTGCGACGGAAACATATGACCGTTGCGTTTTTCGTCGAACGGCCCTAACTCGGGTTTCGTCAAGGTGTCCAGCGTACCGAGTTGTGCCGCGTCCTGAACAAAAAGTAAATTGGGGAATTCTGTCAGGTCAATACTCAAATCTTCCAGAATGCGGCGAATTTCGTATGTCGAATCGAGCAGTGCCAGCGTGACCACGTTCAGCTCGGACGGCGTCGACAGGGCATCGAAGATGCTCTCGATCAGTTCCCGGAAACTGGATGCGCTAATGAAAGTCAGGTCGAATTTCTGGTGACGGCGCATGATGTCTTCGTTGCGACGCGCTTGCGCAATCAGCAGGGCCAATTGTTCGCGCAATTGTTGATTCTCTGTTTGCGGCGTATTCGGCATCGAGTGCGGCTCCGAGGTGAGCATCAATAGGAAGTGGCTTCGCGGTCGCTGATTATAGCTTGCTTGCATCGCATTACCCGCAAGTCAACAAGCACCTTTTTGCCGACTGGCTAGGCGAAAGTGGGGAGTTCTAGAACGCCAGCTCAATCGCCGCTTCCTGCCCGACCTCCAGCACGTTGTCTTCACCTTCCAGCAAAATTACATTCATTCCGAACGTGATGGCGCCGTCCACTTTGGGATTGGCCCGATAGTGTTGCAGGATATCGAGCGGGTCCGGTCCGGCTATTCCGGTTGTTTGATCGACAGACGGTATCGGACAGCGAGGACAGGGTTTCACCGGCTGTAAGCGGGCATCGCCGATTTGAATCGAGGCGGCATAATCTTCTTCAAAGGCATCGATTCCGGCAATGACGAGATTGGGGCGGAAGCGATTCATCGGCAATGGCATGCGGACCTGCGCAATCAATTTTTGATTTAAATCGTCGAGCGACGCTTCGGAAATGATCAGCATCGGGAACCCGTCCGCAAACAGCGTCTGCACGTCACTGCCGCCGGTCCACTTGCTATTTGCCACACGTTTCGCATGCGGGTGAAAGCGAACCAGACGGCAACGCACGCCGATAGCCTTCGAGAACCAGGTCGCAGTCGTTTCATCGCAATCATAGGCT
The DNA here is from genome assembly GCA_003132085.1 of Oxalobacteraceae bacterium. Classification (GTDB taxonomy): domain Bacteria; phylum Pseudomonadota; class Gammaproteobacteria; order Burkholderiales; family Burkholderiaceae_D; genus PKWO01. The sequence continues at coordinate 7,112 of PKWO01000127.1, forward strand.
TTGAGCGTGTCCTCCCATACTTTGACATTCAACGTCGGCGCGTCGTCCGAGTCCGGCAAATTCAGCGGGATCTCCAGCGGCGCCATGTCGGGGGCGTGCAACAGAAGCGTGTCGGTTTTCAGGTGCGGGGTGATCCGCGCCATCGCCGGATGTTCGCGCTGGGTCAGAAAATTGCCGTCGCTATCGACCACCATCCATTCGCGGTCATGGATGCCCCCGCTCATCAGGCCGATTGCCGTCACGGTTGCTTTGCGCAACGAGATTCCGGCGCACGACTTGATCGGATACAGGTTGAGTTCAGTCAGTACTGGCATGATCGTGTCGCCTGATCCGGAAGTCGGCGCCAGGCCGGATTTTTTCACACATTCAAATCGGGGGCACCGCAGATCGCGATGCCCAGCTCAGACGTTGAACAGGAAATTCAGCACGTCGCCGTCCTTCACCACGTATTCCTTGCCTTCCGCGCGCATCTTGCCGGCTTCCTTGGCGCCATGTTCGCCTTTGTAGGTGATGAAATCTTCATAGGCGATGGTTTGGGCGCGGATGAAACCGCGTTCGAAATCGGTATGGATCACACCGGCCGCTTGCGGTGCGGTGTCGCCCTTGTGTATGGTCCAGGCGCGCACTTCCTTGACGCCGGCGGTGAAATAAGTTTGCAGCCCCAGCAAGGTGTAGGCGGCACGAATCAGACGATCCAGGCCGGGTTCTTGCATTCCCATATCCGCCAGGAACTCGGTCTTGTCGGCATCGTCGAGATCGGCTATTTCCGATTCGATGGCCGCGCAAATGGCGACCACCGGCGCATTCTGCGCCTTCGCATAGGCGGTCAACTGGTCCAGCAGCGGGTTGTTGGTGAAACCGGTGTCAGACACGTTGGCCACATACATTGCCGGTTTGGCCGTAATCAGGCAAAGCGGTTTGATGAGCGCCATTTCTTCGGCATCGAGTCCCATTGCCCGTACCGGCTGTGCCAGATCCAAGTGCGGCATGATGCGTTCCAGCAGAGCCACCAGTTTGGCGGCGTCCTTATCGCCGGAGCGCGCCTTTTTGTTTTCGCGGTGTATGGCTTTTTCAACTGCGGACATGTCGGCTAATGCCAGTTCGGTCTGGATGACCTCAATGTCGTCCAACGGATTAATCCGTCCGGCAACGTGAATCACGTTAGGGTCTTCAAAGCAGCGGACCACATTGACGATCGCATCGGTCTCGCGGATGTGGGCCAGGAATTGATTGCCTAGCCCTTCGCCCTTGGATGCGCCCGCAACCAGGCCGGCGATCCCCGCGATCAGTATGCTGCCGTGGGTCGCGCCTGAGGCGGCCACGCCGAGCACTAGGCTCGATGTCGACACGATCCCGTCGTTCGCTCCCAATACCGCCGCGCGCAACCAGCCGATGCGTTGGGTGCGGTGTTGTTCGATCTGGCGTAAGGGCATGCTTGAAACCTCCTCCAACAGTTGTTCTACGTTTGTTGACCGATCGCCCTTCGTTGGGCACGCAACGGCTAAGGCACCTGATACCCGGCATGCGCTGCTGCTTATCCTCATTAAATAAGCATTGTGCAATATCGGTCAACATTTACTTGGTGCGGTGGCGCACAGACCCTGCGATTTTTCTTGTCTATTCTGATTATGCATTAAGTTACTTTGACAGCAATATTTTTCCCGGTATAAGGAGCTATTACCATGTCGAACAGAGACGCATACATCGCAAAAATGAAGCTGCAACTTGATGAGTTGAATGCAGCAATGGACGAACTGGAAACCAAGGCGCAGGAAGCAAAGGCAGACGCGCGCGACAAATACAAGGCGGAGATGCTTAAGCTGCGTCATCAGTCGGAGTTGGCGGTCGACAAACTCGACGAACTCAAGTCCGCCACCGAAGATTCCTGGGAAAATCTGATTGCCGGAACGGAAAAAGTGCGCGATGCGTTTGTCCATTCTTTTCACTACTTTAAATCGCAATTCTAGTCCGAACCCTGTTGGCTGGAGACCGGTTTTTTTAAACACTTTTTAGGGGTAGCCCATGGGCCTCATCTTATTGATCATTTTGATCCTTTTCCTGGTCGGCGCTTTTCCGGCTTGGCCGCATAGCCGCAACTGGGGCTACGGACCCAGCGGCATCTCCGGCGTGGTCATCGTCATCCTGATTATCTTGCTGCTCACCGGGCGGCTGTAGCCTCGCTCCCGACTTAGGGATAGGGGCCGAGCAAAAATAATGTGAACATTTTTGCTCGGCAACTTCAAAACGACGTGACTGTTCAGCCGCTGGCGCGAGTGGGGAGTGCGTTTTGGGGAAA
>PKWO01000127.1:9421-12415 GCA_003132085.1 Oxalobacteraceae bacterium
GCCAGCGGCTGAATAGTCACAAAACGACAACAGTGCGCAGGCATGCGGCGCTCATCGAAAACGTATCATGCAATACGTATCATGCTATTGCAACCGAGGGTGACAAATCCATCCACCCGCCGTTGATTTCAAGATGCCAAGCAGTTCATCATAAGCATAGGCGGAGATGGCTGCGACCTTCCCCACCCACTGCTTATGTGGCCTATTTGCGTCCCAAGATCACTCCCAGCAGGAGCCCCACTCCAGCCGCCGCCGCGATTGCGCGCCAAGGGTTTTCTTTCACATAGCCGTCGGCCGAAGCGGCCATTTCCTTGCCGGCCACGATAGCGCTGGCTTGCGCGTCTTGAGCCCTGGCCAGCGCCGTATCCAGCATGCGCATGCCGCGGTTGCGTACTTCATCGGCCTTTTCCCCAGTCAGTGCAGCGGCAGCCTGAAACAGCGTTTGCGCATCCTTGACCAAAGTCTTCATGTCGTTGTTGACCACTTTTAAATTCGATTCCAGCATGATGAACTCCTCAAAATAAATAATGAATCGATGTGAACGTGCCGCCGCCGGCCGGACCTGCGGTCGAACCGGATCAGCCCGCAATTATTTCGCGCTAGAATGCGTATTCGACCGCATATCGATATCGCTATGCCAGCAAATCCCGCATATCGTCAGCGTGTTCTTCTTCCATCGCCATAATACCGACGAGCATATGACGAGTAGTCGGGTCGGTTTCGCCGATTTGCTCTATCATCTGGCGATACGATTCGACAGCGACGCGCTCGGCGATCAGGTTGGCCTTGATCATCGCCTGGATGTCGTCGGAATCGTCATATTCTGCGTGGCTGCGCTCGATCAACGTGGCCGGATTGAAATCCGGCTTGCCATTCAATTGCACGATGCGCTCGGCCAACAAATCAGCATGCCCTTGTTCCTCCTGCGCGTGCTGCAGGAACTCAGCCTTGATTGGTCCATTCTGCAGCCCGGTTGCCGTGTAATAATGGCGTTTGTAGCGCAAAATACACACCAGTTCGGTCGCCAGCGCATCGTTCAGCATTGCAATAATTTCCTTGCGGTCAGCTTGGTAGCCCACCGTCACGGCGCCATCATCGAAATTTTTGGCAGCTGCCCGGATTGCGGCAGTATCGATTCCGGCACGTTTCTTTTCTTTCACTTCATGCATGATTTCCCTCCGGTAAAAGTAACGAGTAATAGAGTAACGAGTAATAAATGAGAATCAACGTTGTCTGATATTGCCGGTCTCATCCGACAGGACGATCTCGACGCGCCGGTTCAACTGGCGATGTTCCGACGTATCATTGGCGGCGACCGGATAACTTTGACCATAACCGTGGATCGCGATGCGCTCACGGGCCACGCCCAATTCCTGCAACGCGGCACGTACTGCGGTGGCGCGGCGTTCGGACAATTCCTGATTGTGCGATGCCGAGCCGGTGCTGTCGGTAAAACCTTCAACCAGAACCGTACGTTGCGGATTTTGCTGTAACACATCGGCCAGCTTCTGCGCGGTGCGCATGCCCTCCGGATTCAAGCGTGCCAAGTCGGTGCCAAACAACACATCGCCGAGAGTAATTACCAAACCGCGCTCAGTCTTTTTTGCCGCCAGATCAGCCAACTGTGCTTCCAGTTGCGCCGCATGCGCTTGTGCTTCCTGCGTCTTGCGCTGCGCTTCGGCGGCTTCGCCCATGGCTATCTGTGCTGTCAGATTGGACTGTTCAGCACTTATTTTTGCTTGATCGGCTTCATTCGTGCGTTGCTCCAAACGAATCCGATCGCGCTGTTTCGCTGCGCTGGCGATATCCGCCTCGGCTGATTTTTGCTTAGCGGCTTCTTGCGTCAGCGCAATCTGTTGCTTGGCAAGGTAAGCCAGCTTGTCAATTTTTTCGGCGCTCTCATTATGATTTGCCGCCGCATTGGCTCGTTCAAGAGCATCGCCTGCATCTTTCATCTCCGCTTGCGCGTAGCTCGCGACATTGGGATTGTGTTGAGCCGCCACGTAATCGCCGCGCGTCTGGTCCAGCAAACTCGTGGTTCTGGGGGTGGTACCGCAAGCAGCGACGAGAGCGGCAAAGACCAATGCAGCCGGCATGGTGTAAATTTTATTCATCATGAAATCCTTTTGGTTGCGGCAACGCCATGCAGGAGCGCAGCCGAATGCTCTACCTGCCTATTGCCAACGGTCTGTTTCTTATTGGTTGGCACGGTCCAGCTCTACACGCAAGACGTGAATGTCTTCTTGCAACGCATCCGCCTCTTTTTGTGCTTTGGCCGACTTCGCCTTGCCTTGCGCCAGTTTGGCGTCCGCTTGTGCTTGGGCTGCCAAATCTTCTGCCAGTTTGTAGTGTTTCTCCGCCATCGCTTGATTGGCGCGGGCCAATTTTTCACGCGCCGAACTCATCTCAACCGGCGCATATTCCGCCCCGCCGGAATCGGCGGCATTGGCAACAGCCTCTTTGGAAACAGCGACATCGGCCGTCGCAGGCCTTTTCATGCTGCTGCAACCGGCAGTGAAAACCACCGCCGCACAACTCAGGGCTTTGAACCATTGCGTTGAATTTCTTGCCATCATGTTTCTCCACCGAACCATTAAACGACTGCCGTATTGCCGTCGATAATTGACTTTATATGCTGTATTGTTGACAAGATCGGTACGCTGACGCACATAGCGCTATTTTTTTGCGAGCCAATCGCGCAGCACTAAATCGCCGCATGCAGGAATGCAACATTTCATGCGGTAAACCGAAGTGAAAGGATGCGCGATGGAAATATCGTGCACACCATGCGGCGACTCAGCCGTTGAAAACGCAGGCGGACTCTGTCAGACGATGGTTGAAAAGACGCGATGCGGCAACAAGCGCAATTACGGGCGACGCGCCGAATGCGCGTTGTGCCGCAAAAAAAGTGCAGCTAGTCGCGACGCATGCGGTCGGTAACATCCATGCCGATCCCGCGATAGCCGATAAAACGGCTGGCCGAATCGAACATCG
>PKWO01000004.1 GCA_003132085.1 Oxalobacteraceae bacterium
ATCGACACCTGGTGGGGTTTGGTGGCGCCGGCCGCCACGCCGAAAGATGTGATTGCCAGGCTCAACCAGGCGTTTGTGGCCGCACTCAACGCACCCGAGACCAGAGCCCGCTTCGCCAACCTGCTGGCCGAGCCGGTGCCAAGCACACCCGAGGCATTCGGCGTTTTCATGAAGAGCGAACTCGCGAAGTACGAGAAAGTGGTGAAGGCCTCAGGCGCCAAGGTCGACTGAGGCCCCCTCTGTCGGGCGCGCTGCTGGTGCGGCTCGCCACGGGGGCGAGACCCCATCATTCGCCCAGATACGCCGCCCGAACCTTGGGATCGTTCAACATCTCTTTGGCATCGCCATTCATGGTGATGATGCCCGACTCCATGACATAACCGCGGTTGGCAATGCCCAGGGCCCGACTGGCGTTTTGCTCGACCAGCAGGATGGTCACGCCCTGCGCATACACATCGCGTATCACCTCAAAGATCTTGTCCACCATGATGGGGCTCAGGCCCATCGAAGGTTCATCCATCAGCAGCACTTTGGGTCGGCTCATCAGCGAGCGGCCCATCGCCAGCATTTGCTGTTCGCCGCCCGACAACACCCCTGCGGCAGTATGCTGCCGCTCCTGCAGGCGCGGGAACATCTTGTACATATCGTTCAGCCCCCAGCGCGACTTCTTGCCCTTCTTTTGACCGAGAATTAAATTTTGTTCGACTGTCAAAGTGGGGAAAATATCGCGGTGCTCGGGAACATAACCCACACCTTTGTGCGCGATCTCAAAGGCTTTGAGGCCGGCCAACTCCTCACCTTTGAAGCGTATCGACCCGGTCGCCGCCACCTGGCCCATTACAGCCTTGACGGCGGTAGACCTGCCGACTCCATTGCGTCCCAGCAAACTGACAATTTCACCCTGGTTCACCACCAGATTGACGCCATGCAGCACATGGCTCTTGCCGTAGAAGNNCGCCTCCTCCGGCGCATGATCGCCCAAATAGGCTTCCTGCACTTTGTGATTGCCGCGGATATTGGCGGGCGTGTCGCAGGCGATCATTTCGCCGTAAACCAGCACCGCAATCTTGTCGGCCAGGCCGAATACCACGCTCATGTCATGTTCGACCATCAACAGGGTTTTGCCCACCGTTACCTTGCGGATCAGTTCCACCGCGGCGTCCGACTCCGACCTGCTCATGCCGGCGGTCGGCTCATCCAGCAAAATCACCTCGGCCCCGCCAGCAATCGTAATGCCGATCTCAAGTGCGCGCTGCTCCGCATAGGTCAACAGCCCCGCGCAGACTTCGCGCCGACGCTTCAAGCCGATCTGCTCCAGCACCGCCTCGGCCCGTTCATGCGCATCTTTCAAGCCGTTCAGCCTATGCCAGAACGAATATTGGTAACCGANNCGACCACAGCACCGCGCAGCGCAGGTTTTCATACACACTCAGCTGATGGAAAATATTGGTGATCTGAAAACTGCGCGACAGGCCGCGCCGGTTGATCTGAAACGGCTTGAGGCCGCGTATGCTTTCGCCATTCAACAAAATGTCGCCGGAACTGAGGCCGAAGCGGCCCGAAATCAAATTGAACAACGTCGACTTGCCTGCCCCATTAGGTCCGATGATGGCAATCCGCTCGCCTCTGGGCACTTGCAGGTTGACGCCGCGTATGATTTCCGATTTGCCGAATCGCTTGCATACATCGTTCAATTCGAGAGAGAGGCCGGTCACGCTTGCGCCCTCCGAACGGTGTCTTCGATTTCAGTATTCACGTCGTTCCATACTGTTTGAAACCTGGGTTTTATCAATCTGACACCGATCAAGCCGATTGCCGGCAACAGCACACCCAACCCCCACGGCAGCAGCGCGCTGGTATCGACTTCCCATCCGAACAGCTTCATCAACGGCCCGTTGTCGGCATCAAGGGTGCGGTGATACAGCATTTCCACCATCGTCACGGCACCGCACAACGTCAACAGCCACATCGCGCTCAATGCGCCAAGATATCGCCAGACCCGCTTGAATTTGCCAAACTTCATCAACCGCACGTTGAGCATCAACAGGCTCGCCACGCCGCCGGGCGCGCGCATAACGATGAAAATAAAAAACACCCCGAGATAAAGCTGCCACGCTTTCGTATAATCCGACAGCATGACGGTAAGGAATACGCCGATGACTGCGCCGATCATCGGCCCGAAGAAGAAACCGATACCGCCGATGAAGGTAAACAACAATATCGAGCCGGAGCGAATCGCGCTGACATTCTCAGCGCTGACGATTTCGAAATTGATCGCTGACAATCCACCGGATATGCCGGCAAAAAAAGCCGAAATGATCAGGGTCAGGTAGCGCACCCATTGCGTGTCGTAGCCGACGAATTCCACCCGTTCCGGGTTGTCGCGCACCGCATTGGCGATGCGGCCCAGCGGCGTGTGGGTGAACGCATACATCCCCACGGTGCTGACGAATAGCCAGAATGCGATCAGGTAATACACCTGGATTTGCGGCCCATAGGTGATGCCAAGCACCGCACTGCCGATGACCCGGTTGGTCGAAACGCCGCCCTCGCCGCCGAAAAACCCCGGAAACATCAGCGAGCAGGCCGACACCAACTCGACCAAGCCCAGCGTAATCATCGCAAACGTGGTTCCCGATTTTTTGGTGGTCACATAACCGAACAGTACGCCGAAGCCCATTCCAGCAAGCCCTCCCACCAACGGGATCAACGTGACGGGGATAGCCAAACTGCCGCCGGCCGTCAGATTCATTGCATGGATCGCGATAAAAGCACCA
>PKWO01000530.1 GCA_003132085.1 Oxalobacteraceae bacterium
TGAAGGCGCCGCCGCCGATGCCTGATGACTGCGGCTCAACCAAATTCAACACCATCTGCGTGGCGATCGCCGCATCAATTGCCGAGCCGCCCGCCTTCAGCGTTTGATAACCGGCTTCGGTGGCGAGCGGATTGGCGGTGGCCACCATGAATCTGGCCGCCGTCGATCCGGACTTTTCGGTATATCCGCTGGCGACTTCCGGCGCTTGCATTCCGATGTCCGGCATCAGGCGCTGAACAGTCGGTTTTCCCGCACACCCGCTTAGCAAGACCGCGATCGCGATCGCAGTCCAGGTTGATCGAATCATATTCGCGTTCTCGAAGAAAAGGACAAACAGCGGGCTTTGCCGCACTAACGGTCAAGCCGTATCCGTCTATGATAATCATTTTTCCGGATGATGTCTGAAACGCCTCGACAATCAATGCACCAGGAGACCGCCTTCTCGTGAAAGAAAAACGGCGTCAGGCGTTAGCCGCCATGAACACAGTCGCTTGCCTGGGCTCTGAATGAAATGAACCAGATGGCTGCCGCAGCACGCACCTGGCACAACGCGTTCGACTGCCCCGCCGGAAAATCAACGGCAACATCGTGGCTCTGCCGCAGCGCGAATAATCTGCCGATTTTCGCGGTTACACGCTCGCGAGCGCTTGCTCCAGATCCGCCAGCAAATCATCAATATGCTCAATGCCGATCGACAAACGTACCGTGTCCACGGTGACGCCCGCTTTGACGAGTTCTTCCGGGTTCAACTGGCGGTGCGTTGTCGTCGCGGGATGGCATGCCAGTGATTTGGCATCGCCGATATTGACCAGGCGGGTAAACAATTTCAACGAATCCTGGAAGCGCGCACCACCACTCAATCCGCCCTCAACGCCAAAAGTCAGAATGCCCGACGGTCGGCCGCCGAGATATTTCTTCGCCAACGCGTGGTCCCGATGCTCCGGCAAGCCCGCGTAATTAACCCAAGTCACCTTCTTGTGCCGCTCCAGGAACTGCGCAACCTTCAAGGTATTCTCGGTGATGCGATCGAGACGCAAGGCCAGCGTCTCGATACCTTGCAAGATCAGGAAGGCGTTGAAGGGCGAAATCGCGGCGCCGGTATTGCGCAACGGGACCACGCGAGCGCGGCCGATATAGGCCGCCTCTCCGAGCGCTTCGGTATACACCACGCCGTGATAAGACACGTCGGGCTCATTTAGCCGCTTAAATTTTTGTTTGTGTTCGGCCCACGGAAATTTACCGGAATCGACAATCGCGCCGCCAAGCGAATTTCCATGGCCGCCCAGATATTTGGTCAGCGAGTGCACTACGATGTCGGCGCCGAACTCGAACGGACGCAATAGATAAGGCGTCGCGACCGTATTGTCGACTATCAGCGGCACGCCATGCCGATGAGCGATAGCGGCGATCGCCTCGATATCGGTGATGTTGCCCAGCGGATTGCCGATCGATTCAACAAATACAGCCTTGGTCTTGGCATCGATCAGTTTGCCGAACGACTCCGGGTCGCGGTAGTCGGCGAAGCGCGTTTCGATGCCGAACTGCGGCAAGGTATGGGCGAACAGATTGTAAGTTCCTCCATATAGCGTTGCGGCGGACACAATATTGTCGCCGGCCTCGGCGATCGTCAAAATCGAATAGGTGATCGCAGCCTGCCCCGACGCTACTGCCAGAGCGCCAATACCTCCCTCCAACTCGGCCACGCGCTTTTCGAGCACGTCTTGCGTCGGATTCATGATCCGCGTGTAGATGTTGCCGGGCACCTTCAAATCGAACAAGTCCGCGCCATGCTGCGTATTGTCGAAAGCGTAGGAAACCGTCTGGTAGATAGGGACGGCGACTGCCTTGGTCGTTGGATCCGGCGTATAGCCGCCATGCACGGCGATGGTTTCAATTTTCATCGATGCGTTTCCTTTGATTAAGTGGTTTTCAACCGCAGGCAGAGCCGCAAGCTGCCGTGCCGCCGGTTATGCGATGGGGGGCCGGTGGGGTACGTCCGACCGACTGCGACTGGTCTTCAAACCGGCCTGACACGAGATATCCCCTCAAGCGCTCATTGCCCATGTTGCCTACGAGGATACTCATGTCGGTTTATTTACTCAATGAATAAAAACGCGCTTCGATACCCGAAATCCATTTTATGGCGTGGTTCAAATTTTGGCCTGACTCCAAATCGACACATGGGGGGCAGCGTCAACCGGGCGTCAACCGGGCTTCATACCGTCACGCCGATATTATTTGGGTTGCATCCGAATTGCGCCGTCCAGACGGATGGTTTCGCCGTTCAACATCATGTTTTCGATAATCGTCTTCGCCAGGTTCGCGAATTCCGCCGGCTTGCCCAGGCGCGACGGAAACGGCACCATCCGTCCCAATGCGTCCTGCACTTCCTGCGGCATGCCCAACAACATCGGCGTCTCGAAGATCCCCGGCGCGATGGTCATCACGCGGATGCCGCTGCGCGACAGGTCGCGTGCCATCGGCAACGTCAGTCCGACCACGGCAGCCTTCGATGAAGCATACGCGGCTTGCCCGATCTGACCGTCGTAGGCGGCTACCGACGCCGTGTTGATGATCACGCCGCGCTCTCCTTGTTCGCCGGCTTCGGTCTTTGACATTGCGTCGGCAGCCAGGCGCGCCATGTTGAACGTGCCGACCAGGTTGATATTGACGGTTCTCTGAAACACGTCCAACGGATGCGCGCCGTCCTTGCCGACCGTTTTCACTGCGGGTGCAACACCTGCGCAGTTAACCAAGCCGCGCAAAGTGCCCAGGCTCAACGCCGCCTCGACCACCGCTTTGCCGTCGGCTTCGGAAGTGACATCGCATTTGACGAACCTGCCGTGCAACTCCGCGGCCAGCTTTTCGCCCAGTTCAACCTGGACGTCGGCCAGCACGACTTTACCGCCGTTGTCGACGATCATGCGCGCGGTAGCTGCGCCCAGTCCGGAAGCGCCGCCCGTAATGATGAATACGTTATTTTCGATTTGCATCTTGCCCTCTTTAAAAATTTGCGCTTGTGCTTGTGCTTGTGCTTGTATTTACGCCTGAATTTACGTCTGTACTTACGTTTACGTAAACGTCACGAACCATGCATTGTAGCGAGTTTTTCCGGGAAAAAAAAGGCAGCGAAAGCTGCCTTTTTTACAACATTTAACGATGCTAGGGTTTGACTGCCGTGGCGGCGCTCGCGGGGACCGTTGCGGACCCGGCCGATGCGGCAGTCCCATCCGTAACGCTGGCTGCGGCCGACGCAGCCGGAGCAGCGCTTTCTGCCGCCGGCGCCGCGATAGCCGTCGGTGCAGCCGGGCTGGTCGCCGCAGCATTCGACATCGGCGCAGTGATTGCCGGTGTCGCGACCGCATGCGCATTGCCGATTTGCAAGCCAACTGCCGGCAATAACGGGACAATCAACAAGGCCACGATGTTGATGATCTTGATCAGCGGATTGACGGCAGGGCCGGCAGTGTCCTTGTATGGATCGCCGACGGTATCGCCGGTAACCGCTGCCTTGTGCGCTTCCGAACCCTTGCCGCCGAAATGCCCGTCTTCAATATACTTTTTCGCATTGTCCCATGCGCCGCCGCCGGTGGTCATCGAGATCGCCACGAACAGGCCGGTAACGATTGCCCCCATCAGCAAACCGCCCAGCGCTGCTGGTCCGAGAATCATGCCGACCAGGATCGGCACCACCACCGGCAACAGCGAAGGCACGATCATTTCCTTGATCGCCGCGGTGGTCAGCATATCGACCGCCTTGTCGTATTCCGGTTTTCCGCTGCCATCCATGATGCCCTTGATATCGCGGAATTGCCTGCGCACTTCAACCACC
>PKWO01000047.1 GCA_003132085.1 Oxalobacteraceae bacterium
GCTTTAATGTGCCGGATGGCGCGTTGAATAATGGCACTGCCTCGCTCGCGTCGAACCCGACAACGGTCCAGGCATCGACAGTATCGGCCAACACTTCATTGAACGGTCAACTGTTTAATCGTACCGCGGTCGTTGGTCTGTCCGACACAACACTCGGCTCACTTTCCCTTGGTCGCAATTATGGTCCGATCTATGACATCACGATTGCCTATGACCCGGTCCAGGCTGCAGATTTGTTTTCACCCTTGGGTTTTTCGGGCACATATGGCGGCGGCGGCGGCGTCTCGGAAGATACCCGCATCGACAACAGCATCAAGTACAAGAATAAGATTGGCCCGGTTATTATTGGTGCCCTCTACAAACTTGGCGGTGTAGCAGGCAACTCGTCGGCACAATCGGGCTATTCCTTCAATCTGGGCTATGAAGAGGGTAATTTCGGCATCCAGGGCGCCTACGAATCTTTTAAAGATGCACTCAAAACCGGCAACAGTACTGTGGCGGGACAGATCAATCTTACCAATATGGACACTTCAGCCTACTTCATCGCCGCCAAGTATCAGTTCGGTGATGCAACTATCCGAGGTGGTTATGAAAGCTATAAGCTCCAGGCGCCATCTGATACATTGGCTAGCATGGGCGTGACCAGCTTATACGGTTACACCGTCACAAATGCAACTAGCGCAAGCGCGAACTTTAGTGCGGCCGACCAGACCACTGATATTTGGTTTATTGGCGGCGATTATAACTTTACGCCGAAGTTCAATCTGGCGCTGGGTTTTTACGACGTGAATCCGAAGGCATCCAGTGATAGCAAGCAACTGAATGGCAATGTTTACTACTATTCGGCATTACTCGACTACCACTTCAGCAAACGCAGCGACATCTATGCTGGCTTGATGTATTCGTCGTTGAAGGGTGACCAGTATCCTTCGTCCACATTCAACACCAGCAACTACATTTCTGCAGTCGGCATCCGTACCAGGTTCTAATTCAGCGTTGAATTTTCTCCATCGGGAGATCCAAATAGTTGAATACACCCACCCTTAGGGGTGGGTTTTAATTGGCGGTCGCTTTGGTTGTCGGCGCGTATACCAATCCCAATCCCAATCCCAANNGAAGCGCAATCGGCGGCCTCCGGCATCTTCAAGCGGATCTGCAAGAAAGGGGTGCGTGATCGTCAACTCACTGAAACCCAAAAGACAATCGGCAGAGACAATCTTCGCCCCGGACACACCCGGCAAGAGCTCATCCTTTCGTTACACTCTGCACTTTCCAGCCCAACTGAACTCCAGAGCGCAAAATTGAATCGCGTTTGAACTGCTATAATCAACACAGAGATTTTGGTAATCTACTTCAAAGGGGCAGTTGCCGGCGATTGCCATATCCTTGACAATAGTTCGCTTTGGCCCGGTGCAACAGTCCTCGCAGCGCCAAATCGCGTTCAATCAATCCGATGGCGTCGTTAAAAAGAATTCAGAAATGGAAGCGAACAAGTGAGCTATATCATTCGATGCTGCATCATGCTTGTTACGGTGGCATTGTGCGGTTGTGCCAGCGCCCCGCGGAATCCGCAGGATCCGCTGGAGGGGTTTAATCGCACCATGTTCAGCTTCAACGATAAGGTCGACCAAGTTGCGCTCAAGCCTGCTGCAAGAGTGTATAAGGCAGTCTTGCCTACTTTTGTGCAAACTGGGATCGGTAATTTTTTCGGCAACATCGGAGATGTGTCTACTGCACTGAACAATTTGCTGCAAGCCCGCATAACTGACGGCATGTCGGATATTGCGCGCGTGATGGTAAACAGTGTTATCGGATTGGGCGGCATCATTGATGTGGCGTCTCCCGGATTACCCAAGCACGATCAGGATTTCGGCCAAACCTTAGGACGATGGGGGGTTCAATCGGGGCCTTATCTGGTGTTGCCGCTGATCGGCCCGACCACGGTGCGGGATGCCGCGGCGATGCCGGTTGACCTGGAAACGGATTTGTGGAGCTACAAGTATCCGGTTCGTTGGCGCAATACCGGTTCCGTTATTCGCGTCATTGACCATCGCGCATATATCCTGGATTCCTCGACACTGATTGAGGATGCAGCACTGGATAAGTATGAATTCGTACGCGACGCCTACATGCAACGTCGGCGCAGCAAAATATATACTGGCGACACGCCACAGGACTCGGGTGGCGCGGACGACGACAAGCCGTCCTCTTCTGACGGCGCAGGTGCCGATAACAAACCGAATTAGCGGTTCCGCCTCGTTAGGTTAGCGTCAGTCAGTTTGCGACCTTGCCGATGTGTCGAAGTATCGATACATGCCGTTTCCCCCAGATCTTCTCCCCATACAAGATCTGAATCCGCATGCATACCAGTCAACGCAAACAAAGGAACCAACGGTGCCCTTTTTTGGTTTTGGGGCCCGCCGGTAGACGTCCAATCAGAACGTGTGATCAAGTCCCAAAGTAAGCCCGGTCGATGCGGCTTTATTTGCAGCGCCATTCTGGAATTGCGTCACGTCGCCGCCCCATTTATTGTGGTCGATCTCCAGAAAGGCCAACGTGCGCGTCGACAATTTGTACTCCGCAAATCCAATAACCCGATCTATCGTTGCGTCTGGCTTGGCCCCATCGGTCCAGGAACGCTTGACATTGTAATACCCAAGAGTGAGATCCACCGCTTGTGTGGCGGCGTAGGTCGTACCCACAGAATAGATGTCGGTTTTTATCTGTGTCGTCGCTGACCGATCGGCTGTATTGCTGCCGTAGTTTGCGGCAAATTGCCAGTTATCTACCGTGTAACGGCCGCCCGCCGTATAGGCAGTCAGCTTGAGGGTGTCGTTATCGTTATTCATGTTTTGGTAACCCCCGGCCAAAAACAATGGTCCGCTGCGATAGCTCAAGGCTGCTTCCGCGCTGGAACCGGATGGCGTTGATCCGGCGATACCGCCAAACGAATACAGCAAGGTACCGGTAACAGGGCCGGATTGCGCTATGTACTTGAGCGCATTGTCTTGACGCATCATCGAGTCGT
>PKWO01000248.1 GCA_003132085.1 Oxalobacteraceae bacterium
GTTCGGTTAACATCGAACTATGAAAGACGGTCCAAACATTGTCGGCATTGCCGCGCTCATTGGCGACCACGCTCGGGCGGAGGTGCTCACGGCCCTGATGGCGGACCGGGCGCTTACTGCGACCGAACTAGCCGAGGTGGCAGGCGTGACGAAGCAAACGATCAGCAGTCATCTGGCGAAGCTGCTCGATGCGGGGCTGGTTGCCGTGGACCGCCAAGGAAGGCATCGCTATTTCCGTCTCGCAAACCGCGATGTCGCGCAATTGCTTGAGGCGTTGATGGGCGTTGCCTTCAGGACCGGTGCAGTGCGACTTCGCGCCAGCCCGCGTGAGCCGGCGTTGCGGAAGGCGCGTATTTGCTACGATCATCTTGCCGGAGAATTGGGTGTGCAGATATATGAAGGGTTATTGCGGAACGGCGCTTTTGCGCCGGGCGCTGACGGCCTGGAGCTTGCGCCCGCCGGTCGGCAATTGTTCGGGAAAATTGGTATTGACACCGACGCCGTTGCGGCGCAGCGGCGCACCTTTTGTCGAGAATGCCTGGATTGGAGTGAGCGTCGCTATCACTTGGCCGGGGCATTAGGCGCGTCGTTGCTGGCGCGGATCATTGCGCTCGGGTGGGCAAAGCGCGCCGGAGATTCGCGGGTCATCTCGTTTACGGCGGCCGGCGAATTCGCTTTGCGCGAATTCTTGATAGCGGGAAGCTGAAGGCGACTGAATCAAACAAATGCCCATTGACCGCACAATGTCGGATATTCGTCGACCAGGTTAGCGCTGTTGGTCGGGTCCTTTATTTGGCCGGCGGAACAGGTTCGAAAACCAGTTGGCGAGGCTCTCTTCCGAACTTTCTTCATCGTCATGAGATTCGATGGCGTCGCGGGCCAGCAATTTTCTCGCCGCAAGCTCGCGGTTCAGACCGGCTGCAAATCCCGGCCTTGCTTCAACTAGTCGCATAAGGCCCTTTTTCTCCAGGCGATACACGACTGCTAGTGTCAACGCAGACACTTTTGCGACGGTCGGGCTTCCGCCTAGTAATCCGCCGGCGCCAAAATGATCGGCGGTGGTCATGCGCGTGATTTCAACTTCACGCCCCCCAATCTCGCGCGTGTAAGACAAAACGCCGGAACCCACCACATACATGGCCTCGGATGTGACTCCGCACTCGATCACAGTCGTCCCGGGTTCGAACGTTTCACGTACCATCGACGCTGCGATAGCCGAACGCTCGGACGGCGGCAGGCGCGAGAAAACCGGCGTGAAAGCGACCAGCCGTTCAACATCTCCGGCGACGGACGGCGCGCTCCCCGTGACATCCGGCTCCAAGGCTGTGGTACGCGACCCCAACCCTATTCCCGCCGCGCCCAGGCAACGGAATATCTTCTCGTACACCTGGTTCTGCGCATCGGGGCTTTCATCGATCTCGGACGTAAAGAATGTGATCTCGACCGCGATCGCTTCCTGACTCATCGACTTAATGACGATTGCCGGCGGCGGGCTCGACAGCACCAGTGGGCATCCTTGAATCGCATCATTGAGAAGCCGGCGCGCCATCATCGGAAACGTGTTTGGCGCAAGTAGAACCGCGATCGTCGTGCCGTGTACGTGCGAGGGAAAGCTCGAGTTGATTATTTTCGATTTCGCGACCACGCTGTTGGGCACGATGATGACGTCCTGACCGGTGGTGAGCATATGCGTTGCTCGCCAATTCATTTCGAGAACCCGCCCTTCGACGCCATTGTCGAGAGATATCCAGTCTCCTTCCTTATACGGTTTCCCCAAATTCAGTACGATTCCGTAGAAGACGTCTCCCAAAGAGCTCTGAAGCGCGAGGCCGAGCACCACCGCAACCGCGCCCGAAGTGACCAATATCCCCTGAACCGGAAAATTGAGAACAAAGGTAATGAGGCCGACAAACGCAAAAACGTAAATGCTCGCCACGCATATATCTGTGAAGAACCTGTGGCCGGTGAGCTGAGACCCTCGAAATGAGAATTCACGCACTGCATTGGAACCGATCGACGCCGCCCAAAACCACCAGATCGCCCTCAGACTGTCGCCAAGAATTCGCGCCAGAGCGTCAGTCGGCGGCACTGCGGCGAGATAAGGAACTTGGTGCGCCTGGAATAGAAAATAGGTGAATGCGAGGAATATCGGAACGCGAGTAACAAGGCGCGTGGCCGGGGCTCGGTTCACGCTCCATCTGGTGGCAAACACGCCAAGCAATAGAATCGCGAGCGCCAGCAACTCGGGACGATCAGAAAGCAGGCGGTCTAAAACGACCATTTATCGTCTTCCTTAAAGGGGCATCAAATTCAAGCTGCAACCCGATGCAGCGGATTTTTCCACATGGCGCCTGTGGGCGTGCCATCCCCGTTGCAAAAAATTTGTTATTGCTTTGTGGCGACAACTATTTGAAAGTTTCCAAACAAATACGTCGTACGTTCACACGTCCATCCTTCCATTTTTTCTAAACAGAGGACTGGATCGTGGGTATCCCAAAGCGCGAGACCAAGCGGCTCGAACACTTTAAAGTAAGTCCAGCTTAGGGCGCGCAGTACCCGCAATTCCGGTCGATGAAATTCCGCAAGAAAGAGCTTTCCTCCTGGGGAAAGCATGCGTCCTGCCTCGCTCAAGGCTTTCATCTTCAAGTGGTGCGGCAATTCATGGAGCAGGAAAAATATGACGTTGACATCGACCACGCCGTCCGCCTGCTTCATGGCCGTGGCGTTATCTTCGATAAAATCCACTTTTCCAGAAAATTTACCGAGCTTGGAACTCGCATGAATAAGTTCATTTTGAATGATGTCTGCGATAAGTATGCGTTCCGCACCTGCGTCGAGAGACGCTTGAACCACTCTTGGAATCACATTGCCGAATGCGCACGAGGTGATCAAAACCTTCTTGTTTCTCAGGTCGGAGTGCTCGAGTTCGGAGACAATCTTCGAAACAAGGCCGCGATATTGAAACAGCAGTATCGCGGCGATAATGGGTTGAAAATCGACCAGCTTGATAAGCCACATGTTCGAATAGATTGGGTATACGTGCGACTTTTCGCTGGCTGAACCTGGCGACAGTGCGCGCACCAGCAATGTACCCCTTGTCGCGATAAAGAAAAACAGGCCTATCGACGTCAAGAGAAAAAATAAGGCAAAAACGCTATACACCTCCCAGCTTTTCATTGTACGTCCCTAAAGTGAGAAAGGTCACGCAGCCAGCGATATGGAATGGTTCATGTTGAACCGAGGAAACGGATATATGATATCGACGGCGCTCTTGACTAATCTTGACGCAGGTCAAATTTCGCGAAGTATCCGCCGACCCTGCGCGGTCTCGTTCATAGCCGCTGCGAGTCAAGCGGCAGGAGGGGCAACACAAACGATCAGGCGGGTACCGGCTAAGCGATCATGCAGGAATTGGCGGTCTTTGTCGAACAGGATAGTCATCGCCCACAGGACCATGTTAATCGCGGGAAACACTACCAGCATCCAGGCCTGGGCGTGTACCAGCTTGGCTAGCGCCAAGCCGGGTAAAAACCAGAACCAGGAAAATACATAGCGGACGAGCGCGCGCCTGGGGCTGACGGCCAGACCCTCGGTTGTCACGAGGCGGATGCGCCAGGTTTTCATCGGCAGGGTTTGTCCGCCGTGCGTCCAGCACCAGATGAAGTAAAGCCCCAACACAAAAAATAGCCAGACTTCCAATCCTTCACGCAAATACAAAGCATTGCGTTGTTGTAACAGCGTGGAAAAAAGCCACGCTGCGACAAACAGCACGCCAAACAACAGCATGGCTTCATACAGCATGCTGGCGAGCCGGCGTCTTAACGGCGGCGTCATGGTGGATAGTTTCAAAGCGGCAGAATTACTTATTATAGGAGGGTGCTGTGTTTGGAGGCGCCGGTGTCGGTGCTGGCGCCTGTGTTGATGGCGTTACCGCCGCGGCAGCGGAAGGTGCGGGCGGGGCAGTTGGCACCGCGGGCTGACTCGCCGGGAGCGGGACAGCGCTGCGCGCTGCGGTGGATTTCTTGGACGATTTCAGCGGTTCCACGCTCNNGGTTGGCGATACGTTTTTTCGTCGCGGCATCTGCTGCCAGTTTCTGCTTCTGCTCTTCGGGCAACTGCTGGTATTGTTCCCATTGGGCGGTTTTTTGCTCGGGATTCAGTTTTTTGACGCGCGCAAAGCTTTCGCGTGCAATACGATGTTGCTCAGGCGTCAGTTTGGCCCAGTCGCGAATATTTTCTTGCAGGCGCTTTTGCTGCTCCGGGTTCATCGTTGCATATTTATTGCCAACGGCTAACCACTTGGTCTTGTGATTGCCGTCGAGCTTGTTCCAGTCCGGCTCAAGCGGTGCCAATGCTTGCCGTTGGGCTGGTGTCAACTCGGCCCAGAGCGGCCTGACATCCGGCTTGGCGGCGGGCTTGGTTGCGTTTGCCGCGCCGCCGCGGTTGCCGACGGTTCCGGGAGTCGGCGCAGGAGCAGAAGCGGCATCTGCCGCCGTCCCTAGGCGCAAGGCAAGCACCGACAGCACGCCTAAAATGCATACCGCCCGCAACGTGCGGGCGGTAACGGAAGTGCTTTTGATAAACGCCATATTTATTCCACTCGTTTCGCGAGGTAGGCGTTGAAACCGTGATCCGCATAGGCAGACAGAGGCAAATCATCGGTCAGCATCGCGGCATCTATGTCAGCCGTTTCCTTGATGCGCTGTTGTTGCTCATATTGAATAATGCCGACCAAGCCGACCACCAGCACCACCACCGGGATCGCCAAGCCAATACGGCCCAGCCAAGACAATGGTTCGTTGACAAAACTGCCAACGTGTCCGGCAAACGCCTTCTGCGCCGCCAGCACGCGGGTCGGCGCCTCGCTTTTCTTGCGAGATAGCGCTACCTTACGTGCAGAAGCCAAACGTTCGGCCGTTGAAATGGGAAGCGTATCGAGTTGTCTGTTCAATGCATGCCGTACTTTGTAGGCGAAATTGATTTCTTGAGCGTTATTCATAGCCGAATTCCTTTTGCTTTTAATGCTTGCGCCAGGGTGTGTGTTGCTCTTGAACAATGTGTTTTTACACTTCCTTCAGAACACCCCATCGCGGCGGCCGTTTCGGCCACATCCATGTCTTCCCAATAACGCATGAGGAAGGCTTCCCGTTGACGCGTCGGAAGCTTTTGTATTTCTTCATCAATTTGCGCAAGAACTTGATCGCGTTCGACCTTGTCGGCGCTCGATTCGGCAGCCTGCGTGCCTTCTTCCGCGGCAAACGTCTCCAGCAGATCGAAATCTTCGCTGTCCTCGGAATCGCCGCCCATGCTGGAAAACAGGCTGACCCAGGTATTTCGTACTTTCTCGCGTCGAAAATAGTCGTGTATCGTATTTTGCAGTATGCGCTGAAACAGCAACGGCAGTTCGGCGGCCGGCTTGTCGCCGTATTTTTCCGCCAGTTTGATCATCGCATCCTGGACAATATCCAACGCCGCTTCGTCTTTGCGGACGGCGTAGACTGCTTGCTTGAATGAACGACGTTCGATATTTTCGAGGAAGTCGGAGAGTTCTTTGTCGGTTGCCATGCAGTGCGGCGCGCCTAGATTAATTCCGGGGTTAAATTTCAGTCAACAAACGTGCCAGTACATGCCAATGTTTGACAAAACTGTGCGCATGCTAGCAAAAAAGGACCTGCTTGTGGGTATTTTTTGCGGAAAATCCTTGATTCCAAAGGGATTTGACTGAAATTGACTTGACCAAAATGGTGCGACGCATTACCGTATCAGTCCCTTCACCATCGTGAAGGTTACCCATGGTCTGTTTGCAGGCGACCCATAACGCCGCATTGCAAGCAGACGCGCTTTTTTTGTAGAAGCTGTTTGCTCTAACCCGTGCCACAAGCGCGAGAAATTCGATGTAGTGCTTCGGAAACTCAGGCTGAACGAGTAGCGTTTAGCGTCATTTTTAACCGCATCTATGGGTGCGCAAACGATTGACGTCACCGCACAAAGAAGGGAAGCCCCAGTATCGTCGCCGCAATCGATTTCGCCAGGACAGAGCATCCGATCAATTTCCAATGGACCTTGAAAGGAACTAGTGATGAGTGTAGAACTTACCGGCGCGCAAATTCTCGTGCGCTGCCTTGCCGAAGAGGGCGTCGAACATGTGTTCGGTTATCCCGGCGGTGCAGTGCTTTATATTTACGATGCCATTTTCAACCAAGACAAATTTCAGCATATTCTGGTGCGCCATGAACAGGCGGCCGTCCATGCGGCAGACGCATACTCCCGCAGCTCGCACAAGATAGGCGTTGCCCTGGTAACGTCCGGCCCGGGCGTCACCAACGCGGTCACCGGCTTGGCTACCGCCTACATGGATTCGATTCCGATGGTCGTCATTTCGGGACAAGTGCCGTCCTACGCGATCGGGCAGGATGCGTTCCAGGAGTGCGATACGGTTGGCATTACGCGGCCCTGCGTAAAGCACAACTTTCTCGTCAAGGACGTCAAGGATTTGGCGTTGACGATCAAGAAAGCATTCTATATTGCCAAAACCGGCCGTCCGGGACCGGTGCTGGTGGATATCCCGAAAGACATCAGCATGCACAAGT
>PKWO01000202.1:0-6108 GCA_003132085.1 Oxalobacteraceae bacterium
GGCTTCGGCGGCGGCGGCGCTTCGGGACGATGGTAGTGATGATTAACGTGAAGCGAGTTCTCCGGCATCTGTTGGCGGCGCTTTGGCAGGGAAGCCGGGCGTTTCCTCAGACGACATTGGCATCCGTCGAACAGGAGATCAAAGCAAGCGAAACTGCCCATTTCGGGGAAATTCGCTTCGCGGTGGAAGGCGCGCTGTCGGGTATGCCGCTTTACCGTAATCAATCTGCAAGAGAGCGAGCAATCGATGTTTTTTCCCAACTGCGGATGTGGGATACCGAGCATCGGAACGGCGTGCTGATATACCTGCTGCTGGCGGACCGGTCGGTGGAAATCGTCGCTGATCGTGGCGTGCATGCGAAAACAACAGCTCCCGAATGGGAGGAAATATGCCGCAACATGGAAACCGCGTATCGTGAAGGGCGCTATGAGGAAGGCACGATCGACGGCATTCGAGCGGTGAGCCATTTGCTGACGCGGCACTTTCCAGCAGGAAGCGCACGCAGGAATGAGTTACCCGACAAGGTTGTCGTGCTCTAGCCCGAACGCTGCAAAATGCAGCGTGTCGCCACAACGCTGTGATCAGCGACGAACCGCGTTGCCATATATAGTTGGTAAAAATTTAACTTTGATCGAATTAACCGTCGTTTCGACGAAAAATCCATCATTTTTCCAAGTATCTATCCGCTTGACGCCTTACACTAAGCCTGTCAGCCGTCGCCCCTAAGCGATCAATGGCCGAACGAGCACCGATTTTTCCGATTTTAGCTGCCAATCACTGGACTATTGCGCAAAAAAAGGTGAAATTTGAACTACCCGGGGTAATTTCCACCCTATTCCCCTACACTAGCAGGGTCTCCTCCAATCAGATATTTTCAAACCAACCATGCGCATCCTGCTCGCCGAAGACGATAGTGTGTTAGCCGATGGATTGACGCGTTCACTGCGCCAATCCGGTTACGCAACCGATTGCGTAAGAAGCGGCAGCGAAGCGGATACCGCGCTGGCGACCCAAGACTTTGACTTGCTGATTCTGGATCTGGGTCTGCCGAAAATGTCCGGACTGGAAGTACTGCGCCGCTTGCGCGCCCGCAATTCACGTCTCCCAGTGTTAATTTTGACCGCAGTCGATTCGGTTGAACAGCGCGTCAAGGGGCTTGATCTGGGTGCCGACGATTACATGGCAAAGCCGTTTGCGCTGTCTGAATTGGAAGCGCGCGTGCGGGCCTTGACCCGACGCGGAGCGGGAGGCGGGCCCACCGTCATCAAGCACGGCCCCTTGATCTATGATCAGGTGGGACGCATCGCCTATGTTCAAGATCAGATGCTGGAGTTATCGGCGCGCGAACTCGGTTTGCTGGAGATTTTGTTGCAACGTACCGGCCGTCTGGTTTCGAAAGAGCAGTTGGTGGACCACTTGTGCGAATGGGGCGATGAAGTCAGCAACAATGCGATCGAAGTATATATTCACCGGCTACGCAAGAAAATTGAAATCGGCGGGGTACGCATCGCGACCGTGCGCGGCCTCGGTTATTGCCTGGAGAAGTTTCCCGAGGCGCCCAGCACCAACGTGCCAACCGAGGTCTGAAAGTCTTGATGAGACTGTCCACAGCGCCCCCGGGCCTTGAGGCGCCGCCAACCACCGACGAGCAAACGCAGGAGAAACCTGCGGTCCCCACCCAATTTGCCACGCAGCCTGAGGAACGCATCCAGCGCTCCCTGTTCGGGGAAATTCTGGACTGGATGTTGGTGCCGCTGCTGTTGCTGTGGCCGATCAGCATCGCCATCACATACCTGGTTGCCAAATCAATCGCCAATCAACCCTTTGACCGTGCGCTCGACGACCGCGTAACCGTGCTGGCGCAACAGGTCAAAGAAAAGAATGGCAAATTGGTGCTGCAGTTGCCCAATTCCGCGCGCGATGTCTTGCGGGCGGACGATGTCGACAGCATTTATTTTCAAGTGCTTGGCCCGCTGGGCGAGCAAATCGACGGCGATCGCGACATTCCGGTGCCGACCGATGAAGAAAAGCCGCCATTCTGGACCACGCAATTTCGTTACGATACGATCCGCAATACCGAGGTGCGCGTCGCCTACATGTATATAGACCTGCGTAAGGCAAGAGCCGAACATGAAACACTTTCCGCTTCGGGCGTGGGGCTGGTGCAGGTTGCGGAAACATTGGATAAGCGCGTGCAGTTGGCAAACCAGATTGTCAAAGGCGTCATCCTGCCGGAATTTATCATCCTGCCGGTCGCGCTGGCGTTGGTGTGGTTTGCGCTATCGCGCGGACTGTCGCCGCTGGTCGAATTGCAGCAACGTATCCGCAGCAGACCGCCAGGCGATTTGAGTCCGATCGACTCTGGCCAGGTGCCGGAAGAAATTTCGCCTTTGGTACGATCTCTTAACGAAATGTTGGAACGCCTGTCGCTGAGTATTGAAATGCAAAAGCGCTTCATTGCCGACGCTGCGCATCAGATGAAAACCCCGTTGGCGGGCATGCGCATGCAGTCGGAGTTGGCGCTACGCCAAACTAGCCAGGAAGAAATTCACCTTTCGCTCGTGCAACTGGCCAAGAGTTCGGAGACGGCGACCCGGCTGGTCAACCAGCTACTGGCTCTGGCACGCGCTGAAAATCAGACCTCGGAATCCAATTCATTTGCCCCCGTGGAGCTAACCGAACTCGCCCGCAACGTTGTACAGGGTTGGGTGCAAACCTCGTTTACGCGACAAATCGATCTCGGCTTTGAACAACCAGGGCATCCGATCATGGTGCGCGGCAATCCAACCATGCTGCGCGAAATGCTGAATAACCTCATAGACAATGCGTTGCGGTATACGCCGCCGGGCGGCAGCGTCACCGTGCGAGTGCATGCGGACGGTGAGGAACGGCATGCCATTCTGGAAGTGGAGGACACCGGTCAGGGAATTCCTGCGGCAGAACGCGCCCATGTCTTTGAGCGTTTTTACCGCATCCTTGGCAGCAATACCGAAGGTAGCGGCCTCGGGCTATCCATCGTGCGCGAAATAGCGCAACAGCACGGGGCCGACATCGACATCTTCAACAATCCGCGCAGCCACGATCAAAAATTCCCCGGCAGCCTGTTTCGCATTTCACTGCGCATGAAGCGAAGCTCCCCATTCATGGAAGATATCGGTTGATATGAAGCCCGACTCATCTGCAGCCCCACCGCAGCGCCAAGGCTACTGGGTCCGCACCAGACGCCTGACGTTGCAGTTGATGCTGGTTTGGTTCGCCAGCACCTTCGGAATCATATTTTTCGCCCGCGAATTATCAGCCTTTACTTTTTTCGGCTGGCCGCTGTCGTTTTACCTGGTAGCGCAAGGCGCGGTAGTTCTGTACACGGTGATTGTGGCAATCTACGCCTGCAAAATGCAGGCGCTCGACAAGACTTTCGAGAATGACGACCACGATGTCAACTAACACTTTTTCCGTGAAATTGACGCGCTACTATAGCTGGTATACGGTTGGCTTTATTTTCTTTCTGATGGTCTTGGCGATCCTCGAACGCGAAGGGTTTCCGCGGGTCTGGATCGGCTACCTGTTCATGTTTGCGACAATCCTGCTATATGCGTGGATTGGCGTCATCAGCCGCACTTCAGACGTGTCGGAGTACTACGTTGCCGGACGCCGTGTCCCTGCCATATTCAATGGCATGGCGACTGCCGCCGACTGGATGTCGGCCGCCACATTCATCAGTTTGGCGGGCGGCTTGTATTTACAGGGGTTTGACGGGCTGGCTTACATCATGGGATGGACCGGCGGTTTCTGCCTGGTCGCCTTGCTGATCGCCCCCTTTCTCCGAAAATTCGGCCAGTATACGATTCCCGACTTTCTGGCGGCACGCTATGTCGGCCGATATAGCGGCAACCTGATCCGTATACTCGCGGTAATCGCCACCATCATCGTGTCCTTTACCTATGTCGTCGCGCAAATCTACGGTGTAGGTCTGATCACCTCGCGCTTCACAGGCGTCGATTTCTCGGTCGGCATTTTTCTCGGGCTGGCGAGTATTCTGGTGTGTTCGTTTCTGGGCGGCATGCGGGCGATTACCTGGACCCAGATAGCGCAATACATCATCCTGATGATTGCCTACATGATTCCTGTCGTGTGGCTATCGATGAAACATGCCGACAACCCGATCCCGCCGATTGCCTATGGCAAGGTATTGGGGAAATTGAGCGCGCGCGAGAAAGTACTCGCCAACGATCCCAAGGAACGCGAAGTGCGCGCAATATTTCAACAGCGCGCAGATGAATACGACGCCAAGCTGGCCGCGTTACCTAAGTCGTGGGAAGACGGTCGCGTCGAAGCGCAGCGCCACGTCGAAAAAATGAAAATGAGCAATGCGTCATTGATCGACATCAGGGCCGCCGGACGCGATCTGACCAGCTACCCCAAAGACCCGGAAGAGGCGCAACGCAAATGGATAGAGGCGAAAGCGCAGAACCTTGCGCGTAGCGAACCGGTGGTTCAGCACACCACCCCTTTCCCGGGAAAAGACCGGGCGACATCCAACGCCAAGCGTAACAATTTCCTGGCACTGGTATTCTGTTTGATGATGGGAACCGCCGCGCTGCCTCATATCCTGGTGCGCTACTACACGACGCCATCGGTGCGGGACACCCGAATGTCGGTATTCTGGACCTTATTTTTCGTCATGCTGTTGTATATCACGATACCGGCCTTGGCGGTGCTGGTCAAATATGACATCTACACATCGCTGGTCGGCACCGAGTATTCGAAACTACCGGCGTGGGTTTCGTACTGGGCCAATGTCGACAAAATCAACCCTCTGGTCAGCATTACCGACCTCAACCATGATGGTATTGTGCAACTTGGCGAAATAGTAATAGACGGAGACATCATCGTGCTTGCCACTCCGGAAATTGCCGGACTGCCTTATGTTATCTCCGGGCTGGTGGCAGCCGGCGGCTTGGCGGCAGCTTTGTCGACCGCAGATGGTTTGCTGCTGACCATTTCGAACGGATTGTCACACGACATTTACTATAAAACCGTCGACCCCCAGGCCTCCACGCAAAAGCGCGTGACCATCTCAAAACTGTTGCTGCTGGTGGTCGCACTGGTCGCCGCCTATGCCGCCTCGCTAAAGCCTGGAGATATCCTGTCCCTGGTGGGTGCTGCATTTTCGCTGGCGGCATCCGCCCTATTTCCCGCACTGGTATTGGGCGTTTTCTGGAGGCGCGCGAACCAACAAGGTGCAATCGCCGGTATTGTCGCCGGCTTTTCGGTTTGCGTGTACTACATGTTGCATACCAATCCGACGCTAGGCGGATCATCGGCCAACCAATGGTTTCAGATCGCGCCGTTGTCGGCAGGGGTATTTGGCGTGCCGGCCGGCTTTTTTACCATTGCCGCAGTAAGCCTGATAACACCGAGACCAGACCAGCGCACGCTGGCATTGATCGATCATCTTCGATCACCTTAAAGGCTTGCCGTCGGCGCTGGCACAATCCTTGATAAGATAACCTTTGGATGCTCGTCCGGTAACCCAGCACAACAACGAAAATACACCTCCATGCGGAAATTCTTTGACGAAATGTATGTTGACGGATCAAGTACGGCACGTGAACACTACCGTGAATTCGAAGCATGGCTGGCCGAACAACCGCCAGAAACCATCGCCCGCAAACGGGCCGAGGCGGATCTTATTTTTCGCCGAGTCGGCATTACGTTTGCGGTATACGGCAATGATGCCGGCACCGAAAGACTGATCCCATTCGACATTATCCCGCGCATCATCACGGCGACCGAGTGGGCGCGATTGGAGGCGGGACTGCTGCAACGTGTCAAAGCGCTCAACATGTTCATTCATGATATCTATCATGGCCAGCATATCGTCAAGGCAGGCGTCATCCCGGCCGAGCAAATTTTCAAGAATGCGCAATACCGGCCTGAAAT
The DNA here is from genome assembly GCA_003132085.1 of Oxalobacteraceae bacterium. Classification (GTDB taxonomy): domain Bacteria; phylum Pseudomonadota; class Gammaproteobacteria; order Burkholderiales; family Burkholderiaceae_D; genus PKWO01. Next base: position 5,944 of record PKWO01000202.1, read on the forward strand.
GCAGGGTATTTCAGTAAGCGCCGACATTTACGCGCACATCGCCGGCGTGGATATCGTGCGCGCCGGCGAAGGTGAATTTTACGTGCTGGAAGACAATCTACGCGTACCGTCAGGCGTCTCCTATATGCTCGAAGACCGCAAGATGATGATGCGCCTGTTTCCCGA
>PKWO01000202.1:6130-16921 GCA_003132085.1 Oxalobacteraceae bacterium
TGGCCCAGCAAATGGGCGTTGAATTGGTCGAAGGACAAGATCTTTTTGTCGATGACAACGCGGTGTATATGCGCACTACACGCGGCCCGAAACGGGTTGACGTGATTTATCGCCGCATCGACGACGATTACCTCGATCCGTTGGCATTTCGCCCCGACTCCTCACTCGGCGTGCCCGGATTATTGTCGGCTTACCGGGCCGGACGCGTTACCTTGACCAACGCCATCGGCACCGGTGTAGCGGACGACAAATCGATCTATCCGTTTGTGCCCGACATGGTGAAATTTTATCTCTCGGAACAACCGATCCTCAACAACGTGCCTACCTACCAATGCCGCAAAAAGGATGATCTGGCGTACGCGCTGGACCATTTGCCGGAACTGGTGGTCAAGGAGGTGCACGGCGCGGGAGGCTATGGAATGCTGGTGGGGCCAGCCTCGACCCAGGCCGAAATAGAAGACTTCCGGCAGCGCTTGCTGGCCAAACCGGACAGTTATATCGCCCAACCGACCTTGGCCCTGTCGGCCTGCCCGACCTTTGTCGAGTCGGGTGTCGCGCCCCGGCATATCGATTTGCGGCCCTTCGTGCTTTCCGGAAAAAGCGTTTCCATGGTGCCCGGTGGCCTGACCAGGGTTGCTCTCAAGGAAGGCTCGCTGGTGGTGAACTCGTCGCAAGGCGGCGGCACTAAAGACACCTGGATTTTGGAGAAATAATGCTTAGTCGAACTGCCGACCATTTATTTTGGATGGCGCGCTACACGGAACGCGCCGAAAATACCGCCCGCATGCTGGATGTCAATGTGCAAACTGCCCTGCTCCCGCAATCGGCGGAAGCCGCCGAGCATGGCTGGCGCGCGATGCTCAGCATCTCTGAACTGAAGGACCGATTTAACGAGAAGTACGGCTTACTGACCCCCAAGGACGTTATCGACTTCATGGTGCGCGATCCAAGCAATCCGTCGTCCATTGCATCGTGCCTGAGGGGGGCGCGCGAGAATGCCCGCGCGGTGCGCGGCACGCTGACCACCGAAGTGTGGGAAACCCATAATGCAACGTGGCTGGACGTGCATGATCGCCTGAAAGGCAACCGCCTGGAACAAGATCCCAGCCAATTTTTTGAATGGGTCAAATACCGCTCGCATCTGTCGCGCGGCGTCACCATAGGTACGATGCTCAAGGACGAGGCGCTGTACTTCATTCGCCTCGGCACCTTCCTCGAACGCGCCGACAACACCGCGCGTCTGCTGGACGTGAAGTTCCACAACGCCCAGCGCTTATCCCAGGCCGAGCAGCGCGATAAACAACGCAATGATCCTGATGCTCAAATCGATTTCTATTACTGGGCCGCGATTCTACGCTCGGTATCCGGGTTTGAGGTATACCGGAAGGTGTATCGGGATGTGATTACGCCGGCCCGTGTGGCCGAGTTTTTGATAATGCGCGGCGACATGCCCCGCTCCCTGTTGGCATGCATGGCGGAAGTCGTATCGACGCTGGCCGAAGTGAGCAACCAGGCATCGGAGGATACCGAACGCTTCGCCGGAAAACTGCATGCCGAATTGCGTTTCTGCAGAATCGACGACATCCTGCGCGAGGGTCTGCACGACTATCTGACCAAATTTTTGGAACGTATCTATGAACTGGGCAATCGCGTCAGCCGTGATTTCCTGGTTCCGCTGGCCGCATAGGGTGTCTGGATAACGATATATTCATGCCGATGCCCGGACACCCTATGCTGCAATTTGAATCATACGGATACCGTCGATCAGCGATTGGATGCGACTGCAACTGTTCCGCCTGCGGTGAGATAGGCTGCGGTATATAAGAAGCGTACCGTACGTGGTCTACAGTAAAAACACTATCGCCTTCGGTTTTCGATATTTTCATCTATGAAAATTTTGTTGGCTGGGGCATGATATCCGCTTCCCCGCAAACAGACTACATTGATCACATGACCGATTGGTTACCCGAAAAACGGGAAAAGCGATCCTTTTCCGCTGAATCAATACCCGATCTTCAACAGCACATCAATCATTCAACCGAGTTGAATGCACTGTTGGACCGGTTTGGAGATGAAATCGAAAAACTGGGGCTGGTCGATGGCTATCTGATTAATCTCAGGGATTCGGATACTGAACATCTGATCAGCCTCAAGGTTCACCTCACCGCTGAATTTCACGTTCTTGAGCACACATATTACCGATACAAAGTGGCGTTGTCAGGTGATGCGCTCAATCTTAACGCCCGCGCATTCCATAGTCGTGGGATCGTGCAGTGTGACTCCGACAATGGAACGGATATTGAAAAAAATTTACTGAAGCTCTGGAAATTGCAAGAGATCGCCGCTATCGCGATACTCGATGACGATGATTTCAGTCAGGCGCCTATCGGAACATTACTGCTGCTAAAACAAGGCGGTCGAATTGACGAGCATATTTTTGTTGCTATTGAGAAATTGATATCGGTGTTTTACAAACCCCTGCGCGTCGCACTGGAGAATTCCTTCCTGCAAGAACCGAGCGATCACATCGAATCCGCTCCTCCCGAAAAATCATGGTTTCAGCAATTTTCCGCCGAAATGAATAACCTGACGTCGACCGAAACAATCTATCAAATGTTTGCCACGGAAATGTTCCGGCAGTTTGCATTCGATGGGGTCGGATTCTTTCTGCTTGAAAACGATTTATTGCTCAACAAGCGCGTCGAGGCTGCGGACCCCCACTATCAGGATATCAGTGAGGCCTGGGAAAAATATCTACTCGGCAACCCTTATATACTGGATACAACTGATGGCGGTATCTCCCATACCTTTCTCAAAAATTTGCCTCTGATTTTTCATGATGTTCAAACGATCATCAATTTACCGATGTCGGAAAAAGACCGTCATGCACTTAACATATTGAGAACACCCCGCACTTTGCTATTGGTTCCTATTTGCTATAAACAGAATCCGATAGGCGTACTTGCTTTTTATAGTTTGCTCGAACCTGTCAATGTGTCTGAATCCGACCTTCACCTGATCCGCAATCTCGCCTCTTTTTTTGGCGCCGCTATCATCGATCTCAGCCGTCATGCGATTGCCGGCGATCAAATCGGGGCCTAGTATCAAACGCTTGCGTTCTGCAGCCGGTACACCAGTTCACTGGAATTTGCCGCCGAAAATTTCCGCATCAATCTTGATCTGTGCATTTCAACAGTGCGCGGACTCAGCCCAATCTGGCGTGCAATAAGCTTGCTGGTTTTTCCATCGATGAGCAAAGCGGCAATTTCTCGCTCGCGCGGCGTGAGTTCCGCTGTCACCATGCGCTTGCCGCTTAAGTCCTCGAAAGCCCAAATGGCAACCGCATGCGGGTCGTCGCGCTGCAACGCGTTGCCGGAGACGTGGCACCAAAATAATTCTTCGCTGGCCCGCTTCATAATGCGCTCGTCCGCATAGCGTCCATTGGTGCTCATGACCGGGGCAATATTGATTCCGAAACGATTGAATTCATCAACCGTTGGATATAGCAAGCAAAAGGACTGCCCCACCAGCGATTCGCGCTGGTAGCCGAACATCTTGACCAACGCGTCGTTGCACGCCTGGATAACACGGTTGCGTGAGATACACATCCCCACCGGAGCATGCTGGAAAATAAATTCGTAGTCTATTGCTTGCAATCCATCCATGAAAGTCTGGCCCATCTACAATCGGAGTTGGTTGTTCAACGGTATCGCACTTCCGGTCAAGCAATTCTTTCACTGCGTGACGCCGACAAAGCCGCGTTGCTACTGTACACAAAGGAAGGTTCTCTCGTAAAGTATTACTTTCCGATGTCAAGCCATGCATCGGTTTTTCGCGCATCAAGACTCGCGACAAAATTCGGTCAGCGCAGCTAACTCGTCGACGTTTTTGACGAGCCGGAATCGGTCAATCGGCGCACCGGGGGATCATTGGCTGCCCCCGCCCTACGGCATGGGCACGTGGATGTTGGCTTAACTACTCGATTCAAAACAAAACAGTTTTTCGGCATCATTTTGCCGATCGCAGCTTTCCAACAATTCCGGCAGGAAGAAAATATACCGATAGCACAAACAGCACGCCAAGCCAAAGCAGCCAGCGATCCGGCGACAGCAGCGCAGATAGCAACGGAATATCTTGCGTGACGCTCGCGCCATGCGCCATCAGGTCTTCCAGATAACTTTCGGCCAAAATGAATATGGTGGCGCCGCAGATCGCGCCATACAGCGTGCCCATGCCGCCGATGACGACGATCAACAGGATGTCGATCATGACGTCAAACGACAAGGTAGTCTCGGTGCCGTTATAACGCAGCCAAAGCGCCAGCAAGGCACCCGCCAGCGTCGCAACGACTGCCCCCAGCATATTCGCGACGGTACGGAATACGACCGTGTTGTAGCCGATTGCCTCAGCCCGAAAAGCGTTCTCGCGGATCGCCTGCAGCACCCGGCCGAACGGCGAATTAACGATGCGCAACAGCGCCAGGAAAAGGCAAACCGTACAGAAAAAAACCAGGTAATAGGTGATGATCTTACCGTCGAGCGAGACACCAAACAACGGTTGTTCCGTTAATTGATAGCTTGGCGACAGCACATCCGGCACATTGAAATTCAATCCATCCTCGCCGCCGGTCAACTCAGACAGTTGCGAGGCCAGAGTTTGAAACGCAAACGCTACCGCCAGCGTAATCATCGAATAGAAAATGGCCATCACCCGCAACGAAAACAAGCCGATGAGCAGCGACAGCAACGCAGACAAAGCGACTGCCGCAGCGACACCGTATAACAAACTGCTCCATGTCGGACCGAGGCGCGTGCAGGCAATCGCCACACCGTAGGCGCCGATTCCAAAGAACATTGTGTGGGCAAATGAAACGATGCCGGTATAACCGAGCAATAAATCGTAACTTGCCACCAAAACGACAAAGACCAAGATTTTCGCCGCGACATTCAGTGCTTTTGCACCGGGAAACACGAACGGTGCAAGCGCCAAACCGAGCACGATCAGGATCAGGAACGCGCCCAGTACGCGGCTGCGCGGCAGATCATTGGATAGCAGACGGGCAATCATCGGTTGCTCAGCTTATAGAGTCCCTGCGGGCGCCAAAACAGTATCGCCACCATCAACAGGATGTTGGAAAAGAGTGCCACTTTCGGCATCAGGAAACCCGTGTAATTCGCAACTAATCCGATCAATATGGCGCCGAGAAAACTACCGCTGGTTGAACCGAGTCCGCCGATGATGATCACCATGAACACCACCAGATTCACCTGTGCGCCCATCTGCGGCGTGACGTTTTGTTGATACAGGCCCCACATCACGCCACCCAGCCCGGCCAGTGCCGATCCGGCCACAAACACGCCGATAAACAGGCGCTTGATCCGGTATCCGAGGCTCTCGACCATCTCGCGATCCTGTACCCCGGCGCGAATCAATAAACCCAACTTGGTGCGATTGAGCACGATGACCAAACCGGCATACACAGCCAGCCCTACCACTAGCGCCAATAGCCGATACTTCTCGATTGCCGCGTCACCCAACAAGAGCGAACCCCTTAAGGTAGTCGGCAGCGGCAGAGCCATTTGTTGCGCTCCCCACACCATTTTGATCAATTCCTGGCCAATTACCATACCCCCCATGGTGATCAGAATTTGCTTCAAATGCTGCCCATATACCAGGCGAATCAATAAGCGCTCAAACAGCCAGCCGGCCGCGCCGGCGGCTAACATCGCCGCAGTCGCCGCCACGCCCAGTGCCGCCAGATTCAAACCCAGGCTATCGGCTTCGGTCCATTGCGGCAGCACGCCGAGCACCGTGACCGCCACAAATGCGCCGAGCGCGATGAAGATGCCGTGCGCGAAGTTGAATACATCCATCAAACCGAAGATCAACGTCAAACCGGATGCAATAATGAAAATGATCATGCCCATCGCCAAACCGGCGATAGTGAGCGTAATCCAGGTCGACGTGCTGACGAACGGCACTGCGATCAGCATCAGCGCCGGCACCAGCATCAACGGCAACCAGTCTATCCGTCGAACCGGTGCGATGGAAGATTGCGATGATTCGTTTGGCGTCTCACTCATGCTTCCCTTGTTTTCTTATTGGTGGGCCGCCAACGACAAGCCCAGCAGATGGGTCTGCAACGCCTCATCGCCGGCCAAGTCGGCCATCAAACCGCTGTGTACAATCTTGCCGTCGTCCATGACTGCAACGGTATCGCCCAATTGCTTGGCAAAATTGAAGTTCTGCTCGACCAGCAGTATCGTAGTGTCGGTTTGCTTGAGCTCGCGAAATGCGGCAATCATGTTGGCGATGATGGCCGGTGCGAGTCCCTTGCTGGGCTCATCGATCAAGATCAGTTGACGCGGTTCGATAATCGCACGGGACACGGCCAGCATCTGCTTTTGTCCGCCAGACAGTTTCCCAGCCGAGTGGTGCCAGAATTTTTTGATTGCCGGGAACAAGCTGAAAATCCATTCGAGCCGCTGCGCATCTATCTCTTCGGCCTTATGCGCGGCACGTGCTGCCAGAACCATATTTTCGCAGACCGTGAGGTCGGCAAAAATCCCCATGTTTTCGGGCACGTAGGCAATGCCGCTGCGCGCAAGGTCGGCTGTCGCTTTGCCGGTGACGTCGTTGCCGTCGAATAGGATGCGGCCTCGGGACGCGTGCCACAGTCCCATGATGGTGCGCAATGTGGTCGACTTCCCTGCGCCGTTGCGGCCAAGCAGCATCGTCAATTGCCCGCGCGGAACTTCCAGGTCGACGCCGTGCAAGATGTGATAAGCACCGATGTGGGTGTGCACCCCTTCCAATTTGAGCAACGGCGGACTCACGCCTCCTCCTGTACCGGCGCGAGTCCAAGGTAGGCTTGCTGCACCACCGGCAAGGCGATGACCGCATCCGGTTGGCCGTCGGCCATCAGGTTGCCGTTATGCAGCACCACGATGCGATCAGCCAGTTCCCTCACTACATCCATTTTATGTTCCACCAGAAGGATCGTTTTTGCGCTGTGCGTTTTCAAGGTACGGATCAGATCCAATATCACCGGCACCTCGTCGACGCTCATGCCTGCCGTCGGTTCGTCGAACATATAAATTTCCGGATCGAGCGCCATCAACAAGCCCACCTCCAACTTGCGCTGCTCGCCATGCGACAACACTGCGGCGGGTACATGACTTTTGGCGCTCAGTGCTACCATTTCCAGCACCTGTTCGGCACGCTCCACCAACGCCTTGCGGTGGTTCCACACATGCCACATGTCCAACCCCAAACGGCAGCGCGATTGCAGCACCAGGCGCACATTCTCGACTACCGTCAAGTGGGGAAACAGATTGGTCAATTGGAAGGCGCGACCGATTCCCATATGGGCGCGGTCCGCAACGCGCATGGACGTGATATCGCGGCCATTCAGCAATACATGACCGGATGACGGTTTGATCTGCCCCGAAATCAGGTTGAAATAACTGGTCTTTCCAGCCCCATTGGGTCCGACGATGGCGGTCAGGGTATTGCGCCTGAACATGCAAGACACCGCATTGACTGCAACATGGCCGCCAAAGCGAATGCTCAGGTCGCGCGTTTCCAGCGAAACATCGTCGCCATGCCGACTATCACCCGTCACAATTTTCCCCGCACACATTGATGATTTTCGCGACTGAGGCCGGCGCCATGAACATGACGGAAATCGCTCAATCGCATGATGCCGACCCGGCATGGACCCGGTTTCAACGCTTGTTTTGTATTGGAATATTCATTTCATTCGGAGTAATTTCATGCACCAACTCCGGCACGCCCCAGGCAAATGCGGGATCGTCTTTTATCTTGAAGTGGTACATCGACTGCATGGCCTGATGATCTTCCTTACGGAACGTCATCGTGCCTTTCGGCGTTTCGAAACTCATGCCTTCCATCGCGGAAATAAGCTTCTCTGCATCCGCGTTGCCGCCGGTTTTCTTAAGCGCTTCGACCACTGCAATACCGGCTGCCATGCCGCCGGCGGTGAAAAAATCGGGCGGGGACTTAAAGCGCTTGTAGTGCTCGGCCACCAGCCAAGTATTGACCGGATTCTTCGGTATCGCGAAATAGTAATACAGCGCTCCCTCCATGCCCGGCAGCTTTTTGAACGCCGTCATCGCGGGCAGAATATTTCCGCCGGTGGAAATTTCGATGCCGTAACGCCTTTTTAAATCCATGTCGGCCAGTTTGCCGAACGGATCGCCGGCACCGGCCCAGATCAGCCAGAGAATTTTTCGTCCCGGCTTGTCCTTGAGCGCATCGATGATGCGCTGTGCACCGGCAGTGAAGTCGGTAGTCGTCGGAGGCAGATATTCTTCGTGAACCAGCTTGGCTTTTTTCAATGCGCCCTTGAACGCCTTGACGCCGTCGCGCCCAAAAGCGTTATCGGTGCCGAGGGTGGCAACGGTCACCCCGTCCTTATCGACTGCAACTGCATTGGAAATGGCATCTTGCGAAGAGTTTCGACCGGTACGGAAAATGTATCGATTCCATTTGTCACCGGTAATCGAGTCGGCGACAGCCGGCTCCACCAACAAAATCTTCTTATATTCTTGCGCAACCGGCAACATTGCTATTGCCACACCTGACGCAGTGGGTCCGACCGCGAGGTCTGCCTTATCATCCTGATAGGCGGCCGCAAGTTGAGACTTGCCGATATCCGGCTTGCCTTGATCATCTTTTTCAACTACGGTGATTTTTTTTCCATTAACCTGCAAGGTGCCTTTGGTCGCGTAGTCCAGGCCCATCATGAAGCCGGTTTCTGTTTGCTTGGCGTAGGCCTCAAGCGGCCCGGTCTTGGAATAGATCAGTGCGACTGTAATATCTTTGGCATAAAGCGGCGCGATGCAGAAAAACATCGCCGCCGCAGCCGGCAGGTTTCGTCTCATTTTCCAGATCCTCTTGTGGGTTGGTTTATTATCTACTGCACAGAATACCCCATGGCGCTATGTAGGGGTAGTAGTAAAAATACCATACGCGTCCAGCCATTCTTGGAAGACGCCGGTTCCAACGATGCCGGATCGCGCGAATTGATTGAATCTCAGTCAAAAGGCGCGTTGCATCAAAAATCGGACATTCGGCAGAGGTTACGGCATCCGGAATTTTGCCAGCGTCTCCGCTTGCGGTAAAATGGCCCATCTTCAGCAATTTTACCGACCATGACTTATTGTGTTGCCATGCGGCTTGATTCCGGGCTGGTGTTTTTATCCGATTCACGCACCAATGCGGGGGTCGATCAGGTTGGCTCGTTCCGCAAAATGAGCGTCTTTGAAAATCCGGGTGATCGTACTTTAGTGTTGATGACTGCCGGCAATCTGTCCATCTCGCAGTCGGTTCGCCAACTCGTTGCCGAGCAGTTAACTGTCGATGGCAAAAGTGTCTGGACTGCTAAGTCAATGTATGAAGCCGCGCAAATTGTCGGTGAGGCGATACGTACCGTCCACCAGCGGGACGCCGATTCGCTGGCGCGGTTCGGCATCGATTTCAACGTCAACATGATTTTCGGTGGCCAAATCAAAGGCGAGCGTTGCCGCCTGTTCCAAATGTATTCGGCCGGCAATTTCATTGAATCGCACAACGAAAATACCTATTTCCAGATCGGCGAAGCCAAATATGGCAAACCCATCATCGACCGCGTCATTACACCGTCGACGCCGCTTGATGAAGCCGCGAAATGCGCGTTGATCTCGATGGATTCGACGTTGCGTTCGAACATCTCAGTCGGCTTGCCGCTGGATTTGCTGATTTACGAAGCCGATAAGCTGGCGGTAAGCCGCTTTGTCACCATTGACGAGAGCAACCAGTATTTCCAGATGATACGCAACTCGTGGGGCGGCCAATTAAAGGCGGTATTTGAAGGTATTGCAGATCCGGTCTGGAATGCGACGCCGGAAACCACGACCAATGTGCTATCCACAATGAATTTACATAGCGAACCGGTGCGCATCCCGTTGCCGGCAAATCTGACGCCGTCAATCAATCCCGGCCCGGCACCCTTGCAAACGCTGGCGCAGCAAGATAGTCGATTCAAGCAACACTGACCGAAGCAGCATGGGTAAAGGGGAATTGGCGCGACATGACACCCGCATGCGGGTGCCGCCGCCTGTTGTAATTACAACACGATTGTCTGATGCTCACCTTCAACCCGCTCGCGAATCTCACCGATGCGAGTGACGGTTTCGCCTGCCGCTCGTAACTGCCCGATTGCGGCATCGGCATTTTCCTTCGAAACAATGACCGCCATGCCGATTCCACAATTGAACACACGATGCATTTCGGCGTCGGCGACCCCGCCATGCTGTTGCAGCCAATAAAATAGCGGCGGCATCGTCCATGCGTCGCGATGCAACACCGCTGTCAGGTGCTTTTGCAACACGCGCGGCACGTTTTCAACCAGCCCGCCGCCAGTGATATGCACCATGCCTTTGACTTCCAGCGACTCGATCAGCGCCAACAATGGCTTCACATAGATCCGGGTTGGCTGCAACAACACGTCAGCCAGTTTGCGGCCATGAAAATCCGCATTCAAGTCAGGCTGGGCAACCGAAATGATCTTGCGCACCAGTGAATAACCGTTCGAATGGGCTCCTGAAGAAGCCAGTCCCAGCACGATGTCACCGGGTATGATTTTACTACCATCTATCAGCCGCGACTTTTCGACCGCGCCGACCGCGAAACCGGCCAGATCATACTCGCCATCGGGATACATGCTGGGCATCTCAGCGGTCTCGCCACCGATCAATGCGCACCCGGCCATTTCGCAGCCGGCCGCGA
>PKWO01000255.1 GCA_003132085.1 Oxalobacteraceae bacterium
CAGTAACTTATTCAGCGTTGCCTTAGTTCAATTGCAACGCCCGCCATACAGCAACCGTACACAGGAAATAAGCCATGCCCTCTTTCGACGTCGTTTCTGAAGCCAACATCGTGGAAGTAAAAAATGCCAATGACCAGGCAAACAAGGAAATTTCCACGCGTTTCGATTTTAAGGGCAGTGACGCCCGCATTGAGCAAAAGGAACGTGAGCTGACCGCGTATGCCGACTCCGATTTTCAATTGAGCCAGGTACGTGACGTACTGACTGCCAAATTGGTCAAGCGCAATGTCGATGTACGCTTTCTGGATATCGGCAAAGTTGAAAAAATCGGCGGCGACAAGGTCAAACAAATTATCAAAATAAAAAATGGCATCGAATCGGATGCGGCCAAGAAAATTGTCCGTATCGTCAAGGACAGCAAAATGAAAGTGCAAGCCAGCATCCAAGGCGATGCTGTGCGCATTACGGGCGCCAAGCGCGACGACCTGCAAGCCGCAATGGCTCTTTTGCGCAAGGAAGTAGCCGATTTACCGCTGGAATTTAATAATTTCCGCGACTAGGGAAATGCGGGGATATGCGGCTCTACCCCGCCAAATCTGACGCTGGGATGGCGTCGTGCAATCAATTCCTCGATTTCCGTCACCCGGCTCAACGGCACGTCAACCATCAACAAAACCTGACCGAGGTCTATCCCGTTCTGAAATGCCTTCAGGCGTGAATTGGGAATGGCGGCAGCGGCCATACCGGATGCCCACGCTCCAAACATCGCGCCGCCGATAGCAGTGGCTAAAATCGCGATCATTTGCAGTTGAAGACCTTCCGGCGGAAATAGCACCAGTAACACCCCGCCCAAAAGACCGGCCCCGCCACCGATCACCATACCGGATTCAAGCCCGTGCACCAAATCGGATTTTTGGACAAAGCTCGCCTCGGGCATATCGGGCGGCAATGCGCCGTCCTTGCCGTAAAAATGCATCTTCTTTTCTTCAATACGCGCTAGCAACAACGCATCCAGCAAAACCCTGGCGCTCGGGACGTCAGGCAACATGAAATAGAGCCTGCGACGCATGATTCTCTCCTTTGGACTAACTGCCCTGAAAATGAAAAAATAGCAGACACGCCAACTCAAGACAGACCTATCTTCTTTATAGCAGGCAGCATCGAAAGTGCAATGTTTGTTCAGGAAAACTCAATGCATGCAAAGGAAAAACCCTCTATTTAGTCATCACCACTCTCGATATGTCGCCGCTGTTTGACGGCCTCCGCCAATCCCTGCAGCACACCGATAGTTTCTTCCCAACCAATGCAACCGTCAGTGACAGATTGGCCATACGTCAACTCCTTGCCGAGAATTAAATCCTGACGGCCGGCAATCAGGTGCGACTCAATCATCACACCGACAATCCGGGTGTCGCCGCCCGCGATTTGTTTACCGATATCGGCGCAGACCGGAATCTGGTTCTGCGGGTTTTTCGAGCTATTGGCGTGCGAAGCGTCGATCATCAAGCGCGACGCAAGACCGTTGACGGCGATTTCCTTACAGGCTGCATCGACGCTGGCAGCGTCATAATTGGGGGTCTTTCCGCCACGCAAAATAACATGGCAGTCTTCGTTGCCGTTGGTCGATACGATTGCTGAGTGACCGCCTTTGGTGACCGACAAGAAATGGTGCGGCTGCGAGGCCGCCTTGATCGCATCGACCGCAATCTTGATGTTGCCGTCGGTACCGTTTTTGAACCCGACCGGACTCGACAAGCCGGAGGCAAGTTCGCGATGTACCTGCGACTCGGTAGTGCGTGCGCCAATTGCACCCCAACTGATCAAATCGGCAATATACTGCGGACTGATTACGTCCAGGAACTCGGTGCCGGCAGGCAAACCAATCTCATTGATGTTGAGCAGCAATTCACGCGCGAGGCGTAAACCATCATTGATGCGGAAACTATTATCCATGTACGGATCATTGATAAGACCTTTCCAGCCGACCGTCGTGCGCGGCTTTTCGAAGTAGACCCGCATCACGATTTCCAGCTCTCCCTGAAAGCGCTCGCGTTCCTTGAGCAGCCGGGTTGCATACTCCATCGCCGCTTTGGTGTCGTGTATCGAGCAAGGGCCAATTACCACCATGACCCGGTCGTCCTGGCCGTGCAAAATACGATGCAGCGCAGTGCGCGAATCGGCCACCGTTGTGGCAACCTTCTCCGAGCAGGGAAATTCTCGGATCAGATGCGACGGGGGAGTCAATTCTTTCATCTCTCTGATTCGTAGATCGTCGGTGCGCGGCATGTTTTCTCCAATAATAAGTAAGAGTGCATAAATGAAAAAACCGCCATCGCTGGCGGTTTTTTAGAATTTCGGCTGGGTTCTTTATCGTGCTGCTTTTACGTGAACCATCCGCTGTTCCACCGCCGTTGGGCTGGAATAGCTAAAGCTAAAGTAAAAGTAGTGGCGCACGTTGAACAAAATATTTCTCAAATTTGTTATTAATCTGGTTGCATTTTGCAGCAAATATCGTTTTTTGGCAAGAGCGACAGAGCGGCCGGTCAAATGGCCGGGCAAATGATTAAATCCAGGGGAAATTAGTTCCCATTCGGAAATTTGAAATGGGACTAGGCCGTTCCCCCGACCGTCACGCCATCTATGCGCAAAGTCGGCTGTCCGACGCCCACCGGTACGCTTTGCCCTTCCTTACCGCATACGCCGATGCCCGGATCGAGGTTCATATCGTTGCCTATCATCGACACCCGATGCAATACATCCGGTCCATTGCCGATCAAGGTTGCGCCCTTGACCGGGTAAGTCACCTTGCCGTTTTCAATCATATAGGCTTCGCTGGCGGAGAACACGAATTTCCCGCTAGTGATGTCCACTTGACCGCCGCCGAAATTCACCGCGTACAGGCCGTTCTTGACCGATGCCAGAATTTCCGCCGGATCCTTATCGCCGTTCAGCATATAGGTATTGGTCATGCGCGGCATAGGCAAGTGAGCGAACGATTCACGGCGCGCATTGCCGGTGACCGGCATCTTCATCAGGCGCGCATTCATGGTGTCCTGGATATATCCCTTCAGGATACCGTCTTCAATCAACGTCGTGCATTGGGTCGCATTACCTTCATCGTCGATATTCAGCGAACCGCGTCGATCCGAAATCGTGCCATCGTCGACCACAGTCACCCCCTTCGCGGCGACACGTTCGTTAATCCGTCCCGAGAATGTACTGGAGCCCTTGCGATTAAAGTCGCCCTCCAACCCATGTCCGATCGCCTCATGCAACAGGATGCCGGGCCAACCAGGGCCAAGCACAACCGTCATGGGGCCGGCAGGAGCCGGCCGCGCATCCAGATTGACCAGCGCCGCGGCAACTGCTTCGTCAGCAAACTTCTCCAATATCGCATCGCTGAAATAGGTGTAGTCGAAGCGCCCGCCGCCGNNTCACCTGCACCACGCGCGGATCTTTGGCGCGCGCGATGCGTTCGACGCGCTCCAGCAATTTTACTTTTTCGGTGGCGTCCAGCGAATCCAACGGATCATGCGGCAAATATAGCGAACGCCCTCCCGATGCCTGGATCGTTGAGGCCACCTTGATTTTGCCTGCCCCTTGGCGCGCTATGGTGCGTGTGGCGGATGCGGCTTCATGCAACGCTCGCTCGGAAATTTCATCCGAATAGGAGAACGCCGTCTTGTCGCCGGAAATCGCGCGCACGCCGACACCTTGGTCGATTGAAAAACTGCCGGTCTTGACAATCCCCTCTTCCAAGCTCCAGCCTTCACTCTTGGTAAACTGAAAATACAGGTCGGCGTAATCGACGCGGTGCGTAAACATCGTACCCAGCGCGCGAATCAATTTGGCCTCGTCCAGACCGAAAGGCGTAAGCAAGACCTCGCGAGCGACGGCTAAAGGCTGGAGATTCGATTCAAATGGTTTCATAGTGACAGTCTTGCGCAAAACGAGTTCGCGAATTGATGTTGATTCAGAAGAATAGCGGATTGTAGAGCATCTTGCTTACCGCAATTTTAAAGTATTAGCAAAAGAACAGTTTCACAGTTTGCGATGCCTCAGCGCGGGCAAGCTTTCACGTACTCTCTCTAGATAATGGGGCTCAATCGCACCGATTACAAGCCCTTCGCCCTCATCCAGCACTGCGGTGACCTCTCCCCACGGATCGATCAACATGCTGTGGCCCCAAGTGCGGCGTCCATTCGGGTGCAAACCTCCCTGCGCCGCCGCCAATACGTAGCATTGATTTTCAATGGCGCGCGCGCGCAACAGCGTTTCCCAATGAGACTTGCCGGTCGTGTAGGTAAATGCGGCCGGCACCACGATCAACGTACAGTCACCCATCGCCCTATACAACTCGGGAAAGCGCAAGTCATAGCATACCGATAAGCCGACCTTGCCGAAAGGGCCATCAAACGTTGCCACCTCGCGGCCAGGGGTAATGGTGCGCGCCTCGTCGTAAGATTCGTCGCCTTTACTGAAGCTGAACAAGTGGATCTTGTCGTAGCGCATCACGCGAGCCCCGGACGGATCGTACACCAGCATCGTGTTCAACACCTTACCCGCTTCCGGCGCAACCAACGGCAAGGTGCCGCCGATCAGCCAGATCCGATGTTGCCTAGCCAGATCTGCCATTAATAATTGGATCGGCCCGGCATCGAGTGGTTCCGCATGGCCGATCTTGTCGGTGTCATGCATGCCCATGATAGGCCAGTATTCCGGCAGCAACACCAACTGCGCGCCTTGCGCAGCGGCCTGCCCCACCAACCGGCGCACGACGGAAAAATTCTCTTCCGGCACCGGCGTTGATACCATTTGCACCGCAGCGACAGTGGAGATGACGTCAGACATGATTATTTCGCACCTTCAGTTTGAATGCTTGAAGCCGGCACACCCTGAGACACTTCGATGTTTTTCCGCCCCAGCTTGGTAACCTTGGGCTCTTTCCACGGCCCGGTCACCTGCAACTCCTCGGTAAGCGCCTTCATCAAAGGCACACGCAGAAACAACTGCGCGAGGAAAGATCCTAATCCGATCACCGGATTCACCGCCAACCCATAGACCACCGATGCCGCTCCCGCGTCCACTTCCGGAATGATCACCACATGCAGGTTTTGCGTTTCCTTGTCGATGTCAGCACTGCCGTCCATCAGCACGGTTGCGTCCACACCGCGCATTTTCAGGTTATCGGTACTGACTACGCCTTTAGTAATGGTTGCGCTCATCGTCACCCCGTCGAAGGCGAAACCCTCCGAAAACACATCCCTGAAATCAAACGTCAAGCGACGCGGCAGTGACTGCAAACTCAGTACGCCGAGTAATTTTGCCGCACCCGGATCTTCTTTTAGAAATTGCCCGGACGCCATGTCCAGACGGAGTTGGCCCGACAAACTCGGCGAGTCAAGTGCATACGGTACGCCTTTCCAGTTGATCTCGCCATCCATCTTTCCTTTGCCGCCGAGTAACACATTGGCGAAACCCAAACGCCCAAGCAAGCGGCCCGCATCGGCAACGTCGAGCGCATAAGTCATGCTCGACAAACTATCGCCGTCCTTGCTCGTCCATTTACCGGTGGCTTTCAGTTCGGCGTCTGGATTAATCACCGATAACTTGTTAATCCGCCATTCGTTGATAGCAGCCGTCCGCACGTTATTGGCGACCACTTCGAGCCGCCCCAGGTGCTTACCCAGCAACTCGAAATTGTCGGCGACGATATCCAGGGCAGGGATATCATTCGACGCATTTTTCCCCTCCAGAAGTTCGGTTACTTCGGAAGCGACCGCCCGCGGTATGATCAGCGAAGAGAGTCGCGCCGTCGCCCTGCCCTTGCCCTGGCCGGCGTTGGCGGAATAGGTGATATAACCGGAAGCCTGCGCCGAATCGATGTTGGCCTGCCACACTTCTTTTTGCAGCGTTGCGCCAAGCACCACGTTATCCAGTTTCCGGCCGAATACGATCATTTCCGTGGCACGTGCAGCCAATGCTTCCGGATAAATATACTCGGAGAAATTCAATCCATTCGGAGACGCGTCGTTTTCCTTCGCTTTATCAATAGCAGAAATCGCCCCAATCATATCCAGCCATGCATCGACATTGAGCGTCTTCAGGTTGACATTCAATAGCAAGCCGCTGACTGGTTGCGAAACCGGCACGTTCACGCCGATACCGCCACGCACCATGCGCCAGGCGGCGTTCCGTTCCGCCGTTTTCTCGCGCTCGTAGCGCGCAGCAATACCTGATCCTATGGACAGTTTGATTTCCTCTCGCGAAATTGCCGCATCATTCGGCGAGATCCCGGTCAATTCAAACTTGGTCGGCAAGACTTCATTGACCTCCTTGCGCAATGGCGCCGGCAAGTCTAGTGCCAGGCCCAATAAATTCGATTCCACCAGAATATCGGTACGCTTCTTTTTTACATTGATCAACACATTATAATGAGCACTGCCACTGACGCGTTGCGCCAACCGCTGCATGGAGGCTGTCGCAAATTTATGCAAGCCGTCGGACGTCAACGTTCCCTCCGCCTTGATCGTGGTCGCACCCGAAGGCCCGCCGCCGGACACCACTACTGGGCCCCCCAGGAAGTTTGCGCGAACGCCGTTCAGATTGAGACCTTTTTCGCTGAATTCCAGTATTCCGGTTGATGCCGATAGAGTCGGCAGTCCGGTGAACAGGTTGATATCATTGTTTGCAAACTGTAATTTCCCTTGCACTTTCGCATCCAGCATGTGAGATAGCGGCAACTGCAATTTCAACGCCAGCTTGGCGCCCCCATTTGCCTTGGTGTCATCGGTAAATCCGCCGATCCACTCCTCCACCGGGCTATCCTTGGTATACCCTACAAACTCCTGCAACGTACCGGCTGCACTGCCGTCAATCTCCAGAATATTTTTCGGTGGCACTAAATCTTCGATCACTGCCTTCACCGATGACAACGCCACGCCATGTGTTTTGGCGCTCACTGCATTGATTTCCATGCGCGTCCGATCAAATGCGATGGTGCCTTGAATATCCTCCAACAACGGCCACAATGGCGCGTTGCCGTCTTTCGCTGTTTTATCCGGTGCATAAATCAAACTGCCGTTGACGATTTTTCCGGTCACGGTGAACTCGCCTTTTGGCTTCTCGGCTGCGGTTTCGGTATGAAACGGAAAATCCTTCAAGTCGCCTTTCAACCTGATCGCGACATCCCGAGCGCTACCGCCCGCCAGCGCACCGGTGAGCCAGTCGCGCAACTGCCTTTCCGTCTGCAACGGCAGATAACGGCCGATCTTCCTGACATCGAATTCAGCAATATGTCCGGTAAAATCGACGATTCCAGGTGACTTGCCGTGTTGTTGGCTGAGGGAAGTCAGATGGGTTCCAGATAAAGAACCGACCAGCCCGTCCTGTATGAAGTCGCTGCTATTCACCTGGAACAAGAATTTATCCTTGTCCTGAAACGCCCAGTTTGCCTGCATCGTCAATTTGTCAAAGGGCACGAGCGGGTCGGCAAAGACACCGGGCAACTCGATCCGCAACTTTTCGGAGTCCAGACTGATTGTCCCGCCGTGGTCGTTCATCGCCACACGGCCGGTCAGGTTGTCGAAGCCGGGAATGAAGGGCAAAGCCGCTTGCGCCGGTAGTTTTCCGGCCTTGGGCCGGGCCGGTTGCGCCGCTTGCGCTTTCAAGGACAGGCCGATGAATTGTCCCTTGACGTCATATGACGACAGCGCCGGATAGTCGCCTTGCCAATGCGCCGAAAAGTCCCGCAATTGACCGCGGGGGGCAAAATCGACCAGCATCTGGCGCTGCGCCGCGCTAAGCGGAAGTCGTTCGGCAAAATTTGCCATAGTTTGCAAATCGAGTACCGTCGCGGTGACTGACGTCTTGGGCGGCTGGCCGGCTTTAGCAGGTTCATAGCTTTCACTGACGGTCGTCGCCGGAAGCACCAGGCCATCGTTGGTACGCATCGAGAAGTTCGTTAACGCTATCGTATGCCCGTTGCCCCCAAAAGTCGGCGTGCCGTTCTCCACGCGCGGATCAATCTCTTCGCGTAGCGAGACACGCCCGCTTACCTGATCCAGGTTCAAAACTTGCAAATCCTTCTGGAAGCGGACAGCTGTGCTCGCCAACGTCAGATCAGCGGTTAAATCAACGACTTTGGCGTGATCGAAATCCAACCACGCGCGTATCGATCCGTGCCCTTGCTGGATCTCCACCGGATAATCGACATAGGCGCTCCATAACGCCAGATCCGTATTACGCAAGTCCGCATACAAGACTCCGTTCCACCGCGTAGCGTCGGCGATCTTGGCGGCGAATGGGGGATGATTAAATGCGGCCCTCAAATCGATCGGCGTCGCCAGCGCTGCCGGTGGCGTCGCCCTGAGGGTAAGTTCGTGGTGTCGCCACCGATTGCGCAGCACTAGATTGACATCGTTTAACAGCAGTTCCGGCGCGCCGCGCTTATTGTCGTTCCAGCGCACCGTGCCGCCACGGATCACAATCTCGTTTTGCGACAAAATCCAGTCGGCGCCTTTGCTGTCGGCCTTTGCCTGAGTAGGCACCAAAATGCCAGCCACATATAGATTGCCGTCCGCATCGCGTCGAATATCCATATCGGGGTGATCGATTTCAAGGTGCTCCAACCTTACGGTACCCAGAACCACCGACCACCAAGATAGCGTGGCGGAAACGCCCGGCAACGCAAGCGCCTCGCGCCCTGCTTTATCCTTTATCACAACATTGCCGAGCAATAATCGAGGCCGCAGTCCTTCCCATGAAGCATCCAGCGTGCCAATGGACACCGGCTGACCGATGGCGTGCGCGACCACCTGCTCAATGTCTGCCTTGTAGTGGTCAATATTCGGCAGCACCACATACCGCAGCGTCAAAAACAACAGGCAAAAAATGAAATATACGACCACCGCCGACTTGAACACGGCACCGACAATGTGGTGACTCAGGATATTGGCATAAGCATAGCCGTCTTGAATCTTGCGCCAACACAAGATAAGACGCGTAGTTGCTTGAAGATGAGTTTGGTCTGTGGACATCAATCAGAAAGGCAAATTGGAGGAAAAGTCAGCGTAGAATGGTTTGGACAAATCGCCATCGCTACACTGCATGGCATGCCAATAACATTCTGAAATACTTTGTTTGTGACCAATTCTACCCTGACCCCTATTGTTGCCTCACGTTTTTTCAAACGATGGACCGACGCCGATCCCAGCCGCACCGACATGGTTGCGAACCTTGCCCGATTATCGCTGAGCCCGGCGATTTTTGCTCAAATTTTACAAAAAGACACAGAAAACGGCGTTGCCCTGCCAACATCCATGCGCCGGCTTCGCAATTTGGTCGTCACAACGTTGATTGCACGCGATTTGGGGGGCTCAGCCGATTTGGCCGAAGTCGTCGAGACCATGACTACATTCGCCGACTTTGCGGTACAGACCCATCTGCTTGCGATCAATCAGGAAATGATCGACCTCCATGGCACGCCGATAGGCGATGAATCCGGCGAACCGCAGAGCTTGATTGTACTGGGCATGGGCAAACTTGGGGGCCGGGAACTCAATGTATCGTCCGATATCGACCTTATTTTCGCCTACGCGGAAGACGGTGAAACGCTCGTCACGTCGCCCGATCAAAGACAATTGTCCAACCATGAATTTTTTACCCGGCTAGGCAAGAAGCTGATCGCCGCGCTGTCCGAGATCACCGCAGATGGATTCACCTTCCGTGTCGATATGGCGTTACGTCCGAATGGGGCGTCCGGCCCGCTGGCCGCCAGCTTTGGCATGATTGAAGAATATTTCATCGTTCAAGGCAGGGAATGGGAACGCTATGCCTGGGTTAAAGCGCGCGCGCTAAGCGGGCAGCAGTCGAATCTGGCTGCGCTGGAAGGCCTCATTCGCCCGTTCGTCTATCGGCGTTATCTCGATTTCGGTTCGATCGACGCCATCCGCAGCATGCATGCACAAATCCGCGCTGAAGTCATCCGGCAGGAAACCAGGCATCCCGACCGCAGCGACAACGTGAAGCTGGGGCGCGGCGGCATCCGCGAAATCGAATTCGTGGCGCAGGTGTTCCAGCTGATACGTGGAGGGCGCGACGCGGCGCTGCGTGAACGCTCCACTCGGGGCATTTTGCGCACTCTCGCTCACAAGCAATTGTTAAGCGCCGATGTAGTCGAGAAACTACTGCTGGCCTATACGTTTCTGCGCAATGTTGAACACCGCCTGCAATATATCGAAGACGCGCAAACACATACACTTCCATCCAGTGAAGCAGACCGCCTGACCGTTGCATGTATGATGGGCTTTACCAACATAGCCGACTTGCTGGCTGCATTGGATATCCATCGCAGTTTGGTCGCGGAGCAATTCGATGCAATCTTTCGCGACAAGACCGGCAGCCGCCCGAGCGATGCTGAGGCCGCGACCGGAGCCGCAGACGCGATCGCGCTGTCCGACCTAAGCAGCCGCGACACAGTCGCCGCGCGGCTGACGGCACTTGGCTTCGATGACGCGCCGACCGCGGCGCAGCGCCTGCTGTCGACACTGCAATCGCCGCGTCTGCAAGCGTTGCCGGAAACCAGCCGCAACCGGCTGCTGGCATTGGTCAATGCCGCGTTGCCCATTGTTGCGCACAAGGCCGACGCCCGTTCGGCAACACTAGGACGCCTGCTGGACTTTTTTGAGGCAATCGCGCGCCGAGCCGCCTATCTGGCGCTGCTCACCGAGTACCCATACACGCTGGAACGCGTGATTCGGATGATGCGCGCCAGCGACTGGGCAGCCAAGTATTTGACCCGGCACCCGCTGCTGCTGGACGAATTGCTGGACGACAGAACCCTCAAAGCCGAACCGGACTGGTCCGCATTTGCACAAGAGTGCCAACAACAACTCGATGCGGCAACCGGCGACACCGAGCGCCAAATGGACGTGCTGCGAGAAATGCATCACGCGCAGCAACTGCGCCTGCTGGCACAGGATCTGGAAGGCGATCTCAGCGTAGAGCATCTGGCCGATCATCTGTCGACACTGGCCGACATATTGATTGCGGCCACCGTTCAGGCCGTATGGCGAACCATTGCGACCCGACACCGTGAAACACCGCAATTTGCCGTGATAGCATACGGCAAACTCGGCGGCAAGGAGCTAGGCTACGTTTCCGACCTCGACGTGATTTTTCTGTATGACGACGACCACCCGGATGCTCCGGCGCTGTATGCCAAACTGGCGCAACGCTTCATCACGTGGATGACCAGCCATACGCCGGCAGGCGTCCTGTTCGATGTCGACATCGCATTGCGTCCCGACGGCGCCAGCGGCTTGCTGGTCTCGTCGCTTTCTTCGTTTGAAAAATACCAATGCAAATCGGCATGGCTATGGGAACATCAGGCGCTGACACGCGCCCGCTATTGCAGCGGCGATGCAACAATCGGCGCCCGTTTCGAAGCGATCCGCGAAAAGGTCCTGCGGCAAGCACGCGACACCTCTACCCTGAAACAGGAAGTGATGTCGATGCGTCAAAAAATGCACGATGCCCACCCAAACCGATCACCGCTATTCGATTTGAAACATGATACCGGCGGCATGATCGACATCGAATTCATCGTACAATTTTTGATATTGCACTATGCTGCGCGCTACCCGCAATTAACCGCCAATATCGGCAATATTGCGTTGCTGAAAATATGCGGCGACGCCGGGCTGATTGATGCGGAATTGGCAACCGGAGCAGCCAATGCGTACCGCAAGTTTCGCAAGCTTCAACACCAAATCAGGTTGCAAGGCGAAGGGCGCGCGCGCGTGGAGCACCGGGTGGTTGAAAACGAGGTGGAAACCGTGGTTCTCCTCTGGCGAGTTGTTTTTGGATAGAGGTATCCCGATAGATTGTCTGCCATCGGCACTTCTTCAAGAAATTGCTCCGGAGAACGGGCTGAGGCAATTGAAATTACCGATTACTTGCCGGCCAAGGCCATCCATGCAAAACGCCCCAACCAGCGGGGCGTTGTTGTGATCCGGCGTTGGTCGCTAACTGCTCACGTCGTTACTTGGCCGACGTCAACGCCATCGTCGTGTCCAGCATGCGGTTCGAAAAGCCCCATTCATTGTCATACCAGGACGACACTTTAACCAGATTGCCTGACACCTTGGTCAGGGTCGAGTCAAAGATGCTGGAAGCCGGATTATGGTTGAAGTCCACCGATACCAGCAGTTCCGTGTTGTAAGTCAGAATGCCCTTCAACGCACCTTGCGATGCTTCCAGCATGATGGCATTGACTTCTTCGACCGTTGTCGCGCGCGCCGCAATGAACGACAGATCAACGATGGACACATTGATGGTCGGCACGCGGATCGCGTAACCGTCGAGCTTGCCGTTCAGTTCCGGCAGAACCAGGCCGACCGCTGTAGCGGCGCCGGTCTTGGTAGGGATCATGCTCATGGTGGCGGAGCGGGCGCGGCGCAGGTCTTCATGCATCACGTCGGTCAGTACCTGATCGTTGGTGTAAGAATGCACGGTAGTCATCAAGCCGTTGACGATACCGATCTTGTCGTTCAACGGCTTGGCCAGCGGCGCCAGGCAGTTCGTAGTGCAGGATGCGTTGGAGATGA
>PKWO01000273.1 GCA_003132085.1 Oxalobacteraceae bacterium
CATCTGCGCACCCATGTTTTCGAACGGGTCCGCAAGCGTGATTTCCTTTGCCACCACAACACCTGAATTTGCGACCAGAGGCGCACCGTAACCGCGTTCAATAATGACGTTTCGACCGCGCGGGCCCAGTGTGACTTTCACTGCATCGGCGAGCGTGTTGACGCCAGCGAGAACTTTCCTGCGGGCATCGTCGTGAAAAATAACCGATTTATCTGGCATAGCGCTTCCTTCCGATCGTGATAATTAATGTCGTGTCAAACGCGTCGGCATGGGCAAAGTTTCCGGTTGCGCGAGGTACTCCAGCTTTTACATAGATCAAATGTCAATCACAAGCTCTTGAGGAAAGGCTGGTTTCGCGAAACCGCGGCGGATCGGCCGAAACAGTATCTGCATCGAACAGATGCTGTCGCGCCTTCCCCCGCTACGTAGCTCCGGCGCAACCCGGACTGTTCAAGACTTGGTATCAGCCGGCAACGCGAGTGGGTCGCTTAGGCGAATGAGGTGCTGCATACCCTCTCCGTCCTTCACGCTGATGCTCAGCAGCACGGTACCGGTCTCTTCAACAAAGATCTCTGCCGGGTGCCGGATCAAGTGATCCAGAGATTCGAGCGCAATTTCCAAGACGTCATCCTTAGGGTTGTAGACCACACCGAATACCGGCACCGATTTCGCGGCAATCTGGTTGCCAAGCTGCGGACCCGAAATCTCGATGTCCGCACGCTTACCCTCCAAACCGCCGGCTTTTGAAGCTCCGTCAAAAAATGTGCTCCAATCCTTTTTTTCAACTCTGCGCGTGGTCATGATGAATGCTCCTTGAATGAGTTTTAATACATTTTGATTAGGTACTTCCCGGCATCAGCGCCTTGACGAAGGCTGCGACGTGCTGCTCTAGATATTGCTTGTTTTCAATTTGCTTGTCGGTCAGCACAAGCTTCGCAACGGGTCGTGCGTCGCAAAGTGCTGCAACATTCTCCAACGCCTTGTCGCCGCCTGACCCGCCCATCGTGCAAAAAGTCGCAATACGCTTAAAACGTCCATTGTTCTGAGCGATATAGGACCGCATTGGCGAGGACATATTGCCGGCCCATACTGGAGTGCCGAGAACGACTGTCTGATACTCGGCGGGATCCAGCGACGTCGTCTTTATTTTCGGCAATTTCGCCGTCACCGCCTCATAAAGAGAGCATGCATAGCCGAGCCAACCGGAACGCGTCTTCACGTCATGGACTTCCTCAAGATCGCAGCCGCCAGCTTTGGCGATCTCCGTTGCTACTTCCCGCGTGATGCCGGTACGGGAATAGAAAACTACCAGACAGGTTTTCATATCTGTTCCTTTCGATATTGGCGTCTTAAAGTAGAAACCGCGATCAGCATATTCTTGGCCCGGCGAAAAGAACTCCTTGATGCGACCATCGCGCTTATGGCAAGCGGCTTGTCCGAAATCAATTTACCAGTGAACCCGGAACAAGTTGCGGCCACTTGATAATCGATGGCGATTTTCCCGCCTTCAGCCGTCCGGTACGCGATTTCGAGGATGGTATGCGGCGCAACAGTTTGAGCAAATCGAGTTCCTTGATCCGGATGACGCGTTGATCAACGCTAATCAATCCGATTTCGTGCAGCGCGGATAAGGTGCGGCTCACGGTTTCCAGAGACAGGCCAAGGTAGCTACCGATTTCGTTGCGTGTCATACGAAGGGTAAACATCGTTTTGGAATACCCGATCTCGGAATATCTTTCCGAAAGAGAAACTAGAAACCCGGCAACCCTGGCTTCTGCGTTGGGGGCGCCGAGCATGTTCACCATCATTTGTTTGCGTACCAACTCCCGGCTCAACATTTCGTAGATCGCGTTCTCAATTTCTGCATGTGCGTGACCCAGCGCCGCCAGCCGTTTGAATGGCAGCAAAATCAGATTGCAATCGGAAAGTGCCACCGTATCAGAGAAATATTTCTTCGTATAAATACTCTCTACGCCGAGCAAGTCCCCCTTCATCGGAAAACTCAGAACTTGTTCGTTTCCACATTCATCGATCGAAACCGTTTTTAGAAAACCAGAATTGACGATGCAAAGGGAATCGAATCTCTGGCCGCTGGTGTGGATTCTCTGTCCGGTTTTGAACTGAACATGTTGAAACAGCAATTCCCCGCCAGCCATCGATGCGTTAAACGGAATGTGCAACAGGTCGCAAACTTCTGTTAGGTTAGACCAAAGCTTTCCCTTGCACTGCCGCCCGGCCTCAATCGATATCGCTTGTTGCACAGCCGACGATGGAAAGTTAGGTGCGATTTCAGGCATTTGTACGGATGACATGGAAACCTCTCAAATAAGTGCTTCAAGAATATATATTCCCTACCAAAGCATCGTCGAAATCATCGTGCGGCGCATGTTCGGCAATGCTCGTCAAGCGAACTGAATTCTTTCTGTTCTCCGGCGATTTCCCGCAGGCCGGAAGTTGCGTCGCAAGAAGGGGGGAATATCCCGCATTTTGCGAAACAGCCTGGCGCGGAGAACCAAGCTGAGATTGGGAATCATTTAATGAGCATTCCCACATTTCAGCCGCGCCAGATTAACCTAAACGTGACTATTACCTTTCCTAACAGCGTTATTCGTCTTTTGCGTGGATGATGCGAACAGGTTCGGCGCCATCGCCAAACTGGCGTCCATTGCTTCGGAGATTTTCTGCGTCATCGTGGCCCACTGTTCATAACCTCCGCTGGCATTTGCTATCGCAGATTTCATCATCCAAAATGGATTTTTTGATTCGTCCGCCGCACTATTGGTCACTTCTTCCACCAATGTTGTTGCTTTTCTGCAGGTGTTGGCGAATTGCGTTTTCGCTGTCTTGCCTAATGCAACCTGCATATTCGACGTGATGCCGGCAACGTCTCTGCCATATGAAATAATTCTATTGAAATTCGCCTGAACGTTGCCTGCTGCCAACGAGAAAAGTTCCTGCGGCGCCGCCGATAGAAATTTCTGGCGCGCTTGAGCAGATTCAGCCAGAAGATCTTTTGTCAATTTCAGATTTAAATCAACCAAGCGCGTTACGTCTTCAAGGGTTTTGCCGACGAGGGCCACCCATTGTTCCTGTTGCGCAGCTAGTTGCGCCTGCACCGAATCGGAAACTGTTGATGGGGTAAAAGAGGGCATGAATTTCTCCTTTTTTATTGCAGACAATGCAGACATGATTCAATGAACACATGTCTATACAACCGATCTATAGACTAAAATTCGACATGCTTGTCAATACGAGCGATGTGCACGATTTGGCGCGCGCTGATATCAACGTTACGCTTGTTGCTTGATTCCGGACTTCTCAGAAGAGGCCAACACTGGTCTTCGCTTCCGATGAAAATTCCGCCGGGAGTCTTGATTACTTTGACTTTTCCTTCGCCGCTGGCAACAGCGATGACTTCGTTTGACCTGCTGAGCGCGTTTGACAAACGAAGATGTCCGTGCAATAAGCAATAACTGTCGCCGTTTCGCACAACCAAAATTTCGGGGCTCATGATTTTTATTTCCCCCAATAGGAAATTGGAAAATGAGGTTATTTTCTAGCGATCAAAAAAGTTGATGCCGCGTTTTTCTGCCGAACTTGGTCAGCGCATACCATTCCCTCGCATCCGAAAAACCATTGCCAAATCGTCACAATAATTGAATTATCGCCGAGTTCGGAAGGCGCTGCTATCGCGGCCGTGATACATCTTCGGTAGGGAATTCTGGTCAATGAATTGTAGGGGTTCGCCCACAAGGAACCCCGGACGAACCGATCAATTCAAGAGGCCGTTTTCCAATGCGTAAATGGCCAGTTTGGCGTTTCCGTTTACACCTGTTTTTTTCAGGATGCGCGTCCGGTAAGTGGTGACCGTATGGGGGCTTAAATGCAGCATCTTGGCAATGTCAGTAAGACTCTCGCCCTTGGCGATCAGTTTCAATACTTCCAATTCCCGGTCCGACAGCGTTTCATGGGGCGACTTCGGGTGTCCAAGCATATGGTTGGCCAGCTTTTCTCCAAGCGCGGCGCTAATATATTTGCCGCCTGCGGCAGCCGCGCGAACCGCGGCCACCAGAATTTCAGTGGCGCTGTTTTTTGTCAGGTATCCGGCTGCCCCGTGTTTGATCGCCCGCACAGCATAAACCTCTTCCGAGTAGGTGCTCAACATCAAAACGGCAAGTTTAGGCGTCTCGGCTTTCAGCATCTTCAGCAGTTCAAGTCCGTTCTTGCCGGGCAAAGCGATATCCACTAACGCCACATCGAATTCGTTTTCCCTGACCATCAGCATTGCCTGTTGTGCGGTCTCGGCCTGACCGGCCACCTGGATATCTTCTTCGGTCTCCAGCATGAGTCGCACGCCGTTACGCACGATAGCGTGGTCGTCGACCAGCAGGACTCTGATCAATTTATTTTTCATGCGCAACTTCCAGCGGCAAACATAGTGTAACGAGCGTACCCTTTCCCGCTTCGCCGGCGATAGTGAGTTCACCGCCGAAATTGAGCGCGCGCTCGCGCATGCCGACGATGCCGAAAGATTTTCGGTCGAACCGGCTGTTGGTCGTTATGCCCTTGCCATTGTCTTGTATCTCTAACTTAATGGAGTCATTGTTCCGCGTCACTTGAATCAATGCACGGGAGGCATCGGAATGACGAATCACATTAGTGATCGCCTCTTGCACGATGCGGTACAGCGCGGTGCTGCGCTCGGCATCGATTTCGGTGGCGGCTGCGGCTGCGTCAATTCGAAACTCGCAGAGAAGCGTCCCTTGCCCCTTGAATTGATCCGCATACCATTCCAGCGCCGCCCATACGCCGAGCTGATCCAGCACGCTGGGCCGAAGATCGGTAACCACTCTGCGCACGGTTTCAACCGCGCTGTCGGCGAGTGCGCAAGCGGCGGCAAGTTCCGGATCTTTCGGCAGGCCCGCGCGTTTCATTCGCACCAGTGAGACCGATAAGTGCGCCTTGATGGCGGTAAGCAAACCGCCCAATTCGTCGTGGATTTCGAGTGCAATCCGTTTGCGCTCATCCTCCTTGACCCGCGCCTGATATACGCCAAGCTCGCGCAACATATCCTTGGTTTGTTCCAGCGCTTGTTCGGTCAGCTTTTGGGCGGCGACTTGCGATTTTAGCTGGTCATTTGCGCGAACCAGTTCGATCGCTTGCTTCTGTATTTCGTCTCCAAGCTCTTCATGTGCATCATGCAACGCTTCCTCGAGGATTTTGTGCGAGGTGATATCCCTCATTACCACAAAACAATTTTGCCCGGAATCGTTTGCGCTGGCGTCGATCTGCGCAAAAAAAGCTTGTTTGCCGGCGTTGACAAACTCCAGTTCGGTCGACTCTTTTCCTTGATTGGCAAAAGACCTTCCCAAAAAGTCGCTAAAGGCCGGCTGGCAATTGGCCGCGACAAAATTTCGCAACAGTTGGCCAACCAAATTTGAGCGCTCGACGCCAAGCAATTTGGCGCCATTCAAATTGACTTCGCGCACTATACCGTTGCGGCAGATCGTGAAATAACCCATAGGCGCAAATTCATAAAGCTTGGTGTAGTGCTCCAGCAATCCGTTAAGCTTTTGCTGCGTCGATTGGAGTTCCAGGAGTTCCAAATTCTGCAACTCCAATTCAATATGGCTGACTTGCAGTTCATGCACTTGCTTGAGCGCATCAAACTCATTTAGCTGCGGCTCAAGCTTCGTCGTCTTGTTCAAGCGTCGCTCCGCCCGCTCGCGCAGTTTGGCGGGACCTTCAGATTTTTCCGAATATTTGGTCATAGGAGGCTTAGCGCCGTTGTCGAATCGGGTCTGCCGCACGGGATGCATATCTCACGTCTTATGGCAATCGTTACGTTGACGGGCGGCAATTTAAGCAAATGTCTCGGCTGCGCATGCAAAAGACTTAATTAAACATATTGTGACCTGACAAAACTCGGATTGGATTGATCTACATCAAGTAGCAATGAACGCGGCGATGGCCGTCTGACTGTGCATCTTCGATCCCCACCCGAAATTCGCCGAGCGTGATGAAAGTCAGACAGCATGCTTTGATGAAGGCGATATAATGGCCGCGCTGTCAAGTTTCTTTGCAACATCAGAAGCACCCTCACTATGGCAAAACCAAACAAGCTTGCGTCGGAAGAAAAAACATCCGTCGCTGCGGCCCGCGTCGCTGCGCCGTCTAGCACGGCGAGCACTCCTCCGATCGTGGCGCTTGGCGCATCGGCCGGCGGGTTGGAGGCGTTGGAACAATTTCTGAAGAACGTCCCACATGGAAGCGGGCTCGCTTTTGTCGTTATCCAGCACCTGGACCCAGGCCACAAGGGAATGTTACCGGAGTTGCTTCAGCGCATCACTCGGATGGCCGTAGTTCAGGCTGGAAACCGCATGAAGGTCAAGCCGAACTCTGTGTATGTCATCCCGCCGAACAAGGACCTCTCGATTCTGCACGGCGTGTTGCACTTGCTTGATCCGGTGGCGCCGCGCGGCCTGCGTCTGCCGATCGATTTTTTTCTGCGCGCGTTGGCGCAGGACCAACGGGAACTCGCCATCGGACCCCATGCCGGATAGAATGACGCCGATGGCGAGTTCCCGTTGGTCCTGCGCCAACGCGCGCAGAAAAAAATCGATCGGCAGACGCAGGCCGCGCGGCGCCACCGGATCAAGCAAGTGCAACACGCCGTGCAGAA
>PKWO01000278.1 GCA_003132085.1 Oxalobacteraceae bacterium
CGCCAGAGGTCATCGAACGCCTCCTCCGGCATGTCTGGATGGCGCACGATATTGTGCGGCGCATGCATCAGTTCTTCTTCGGTGAATCCGCTAATGCGCAGAAAATCGTCGTTGACGTAGGTAATCTTTCCCTTCAAGTCAGTCTTGGAAACTATCGTTTCCCCATCCTGCAAGATGTATTCGTTGTTGCTGACCGGCATATTCGAGCGCATGTATTTCCCAATCCATTATTTGTTTTATTGACGTATGAAGCGCAGTGCGGATGGTCGGCGGGATGGGGCCGGAGGACTGCAGAGTGACCGCATGAGAGGGCGGTCGATGATCGACAACATTCGCAGCATTTTCTCAGGAACGCATTTGTTTGGGATTCTGAGAAAGACGAAACTTTTGCCGGTGATATTGCGATATAGTAACTATATCATCGGTGTTTGAAAAGGAAAAAACATTCGGCAATATTCTTGATTTGAATCAATTTTCTTATGCCGCTTCCCCCTTTACCTGCAAATCGGCGCTGTTTGCAACGCCGGTTGCGACCGTTGCCCAACCATCGTCGTCAACCATCGCCGTCCACCCCCAAATCGTCGAATCGTCAAAACAGCAGTAAATATAAATACGAATAATATTTACAATGAGAATGATTATCATTTAGTATTGAGTTGTGATGATTTTACAAAGAGGTCGGCCAATCGGGCCTGGTCCACCGCCAGCCACTGGCGAGCCCTTAAGAAAGGGCTCGCTTCACATTCGGAGATATTGCTGATGCAGCGCTACACACCCCTGACAGCCGCCATTCAATTTCCGTTTCTAACGCGCCGGTTCGCAATATCGCACTTTATCGGGGAGATCCCGGGAGGAAATCATGAATGCCGATTCGTTTTTGCCGCTGGTTAAAGCCGGCCGCGGTTCCACTGCCATGCATGGCGATCACGGCCGTATTGCGCATGCGGTAATCGGCGGGCCGGGAGGCACGGCGAAAGCATTGTGCGGCACGCGTCCCGGCATGGCCGCCAGTTGGAGCGCGGTTATAGCGCCCGCCGTCACTTGTATCAAGTGCATCAGGATGATGGCGGCGATAGCTGATAAGTAACCACCCTAAAAAGTAGCCTCCCTTGCGCTATCCCCTCCAGGAGGATAAGATGCGCGCATGAGCACACATACTTCACATCCCGAAATCATCAAGCGCCTCAAGCGCGCGGCCGGCCACCTGAAAAGCATCATCGACATGCTGGAAGACGACCGCGAATGCCTGGAAATCGCCCAGCAATTGCTGGCGGTCGAGAAAGCCATTGCCAATGCCAAGAAAACCCTGGTGCACGACCATATCGATCATTGCCTCGAGCATGCGGTAAAAAAAGGCGCGCGCAATGCAGGCGAGACGGTCCGCGAATTCAAGGAAATTACAAAATATCTATGAGCAATCCTGTTCTCCCGCCCGAAGCCGGCGCCGCCCATCATCACATTTTTCTCGGCCCCGGCCATGAGCGCAACGAGCGCAAAACCTGGGCCGTGATCTGGCTGTGCGGGATCATGATGCTGGCCGAAATAATCGGCGGCAGCGTGTTCGGTTCATTGGCGCTGGTGGCCGACGGCTTGCACATGTCGACCCATGCGGCCGCGTTGTTGATCGCTGCGCTGGCGTATACGTATGCGCGGCGGCACGCCGACGACCCGCGCTTTGTATTCGGCACCGGCAAGCTGGGCGATCTGGCCGGGTTTACCAGCGCGATTGTGCTGGCGATGGTTGCGCTGCTGATCGGTTACGAGGCGGTTGTGCGCCTGTTGTCGCCGGTGCAGATCGATTTCAATGAAGCTATTCCGCTGGCGGTCGTCGGCCTGTTTGTGAATGTTGCCAGCGCCTGGCTATTGAGCGGCGACGACCATCATGGTCACGGTCACGATCATGCTCACAGTCACGCTCACAGTCATGAGCATGACCGTCATGGCCACGCCATGCACCGCGACAACAATATGCGCGCGGCCTATGTGCATGTAATGGCGGACGCGGCGGTGTCGGTGCTGGCGATTATCGGCTTGACGCTGGGGCGGCAGTACGGCTGGGTCTGGATGGACCCGATGGCCGGCATTGTCGGCGCGGTGGTGATCGCCAACTGGGCGTATCGCCTGTTGCGCGATACCGGCGGCATTCTGTTGGATACGCACCCGGACGCACAGATGGCGGAACAGGTCCGCCAGACAATCGAAATCGACGGCGACCGTCTGGTAGACCTGCATTTGTGGCGGCTTGGCCCCGGCCACCTCGGCGCGATTCTGTCGGTCTGCACCAACGAGCCGCGCGATGTGCCGTTTTATCGCGCGCGGCTTGGCCGGTTCAGCACGCTGTCGCATGTGACGGTTGAAATTCACCGCGATGGGGCGGCTGATTAGTGGTCACTATTCAGGCGAGCGCCTCAAATTTCAGCACCAGGAAATCCACTAGCGCCCGCACCCGGCTCGGGACAAACCGGCCACTCGGCAACAGCGCATGCAGAGGGTAGGGCTCGGTTTCCCAATCGGGCAGCAGCGGCAGCAGCATCCCGCTTGCAAGATCGTGCCGTAAATCGAGTGCCGACTTCAACACGATTCCCACCCCGGATAGCGCCCATTCACGCACTAACGAGGCATCGTCGACACTGCGATCGCCGTTCACGCGCACTTCCGTCCATTGGCCGTTCTGCGCAAAACGCCAGACACGATGGCGGCGTCCACCGCGCTCGAAGGTCAGGCAATTGTGCTGCAGCAGGTCGCGCGGCGTCTGCGGAGCGGGGTGGCGTCGAAGATAGTCGGGCGATGCGCATAGCACCGGTTGCGGAATCGCCATCACGCGCGCTACCAGACGGGAATCGACCAGTGCGCCGTAGCGTAGCGCGACGTCCACTTCGTCGCGCACGATATCCAGCGGCTTGTCGCCAACCGTCAGCGCCAACTGCAAGCCCTGATGCATCTTCAGAAATTCATCCAGCCAGGGCAGCAGCGTAGTGCGGGTCAAATCCGACGATGCGGCAACGCGCAAGGTGCCGACCAGCGCGGCACGATCAGCCGAGACCTGCGACTCTCCTTCGGCCAACAAGTCAAACGCGCGTTTGGCATAGTCGACCAGTACCTGTCCTTGTGCGGTGATGCGCATCACCCGCGTCGAGCGCTCGAATAGACGGACGCCCAATTGGGTTTCGAGCCGCTTCAAGGTCGCGCTCGCCGCTGCCGGCGTCATCCCCAACGCTAGCGCCGCCGCCGTCAGCGTGCCCAGGCGGGCAGTCTGGACCAGCACATGAAGGTCTGTGATATTTTCAATTTTCATTTGAAACTGTTAATTATTTAAACGAATTATCAAAGTCAGTTAAATATTATACAGTTGGCGCTTTCGTTACAAGAAGGATCATTCATGAAAGCCATCGGTTACCGCCAACCCCTGCCCATCGACAACGCCGATTCGCTGGAAGACGTCGCGCTGCCGGCCCCTTT
>PKWO01000252.1 GCA_003132085.1 Oxalobacteraceae bacterium
GGCAATACCCGGCTCGCAACACAAGGAGATGCCAACCAACTGCGCCCGCATCGGCTCCAGCGACGTGGTTTCGGTATCGACCGAGGTCAAGCCGGCAGCATTGATGCGCGCCAACCACTGCTCGAGTTGGTCCATGCTCACCACGGTTTCATAGCGGATTTCAAGCGGCGCAACAGGTGTGGCAAACAACGCGCCTTGCGCGCCCGTCTCGGAAGCCGCGATCGCCGCCGGCGGTTGCGCATTCGGCGTGCCGCCCAACTCACGCAACCAGGACTTGAAACCGTTGCGCGCAAAAAACGCCATCAAGGCGGCCTTGTCTTCCGGCTGCTGCGCCAGCGACTCGAAAATCGATGCCATATGCGTCGATAAATCGCAATCGGTCTTCACCGTTATCAGCGTTTTTGCCTGCGGCAGCCAGTCGAGCGCGCGCCGCAGGTTTTCACCCACTGCGCCGCCAATCTCCGCCGCATGCGCAACCACCTGATCCAGGCGACCGTACTGCGTCAGCCATTTGACCGCCGTTTTCGGCCCGACCTTTTCGACGCCCGGCACGTTGTCGACCACATCGCCAACCAAGGTCAGATAGTCGACGATCAACTCCGGCGGTACGCCGAATTTCGCCAGCACGCCGTCGCGATCGAGCTTTTCGTTGCTCATCGTGTTGATCAACATGACATGATCGGTAACCAGTTGCGCCAAATCCTTGTCGCCGGTGGAGATCACCGTGTGCATGCCCTGCGCTGCCGCCTGTACCGCCAGTGTGCCTATCACGTCGTCGGCTTCGACCCCGTCGACTGTCAGGATAGGCCAGCCCATTGCGCGCACCGCCTCGTGAATCGGCGTGATCTGCTTGACCAGATCCTCCGGCATCGACGCTCTCTGCGCCTTGTATTCGGGGTACAAATCGTCCCGAAAAGTCTTGCCTTTGGCGTCGAATATACAAGCAATATATGCCGCCGGGAAATCAATGCGCAATCGGCGTAACATATTGATGATGCCGTAGATCGCGCCGGTCGGTTCCCCTTGGGCATTGCGCAAATCCGGCATCGCATGGAAGGCGCGATACAGGTAACTGGAGCCATCGACTAACAATAGGGTTTTATGCATATGGAATTGAATGGGAAAAACGTGCCGCGTCTGCGGCAAGTGACCGACATCGAACGAGCCACCTCAAAGAAGGCTCGCGAATCGTGGCAAATGTTTACAATTATGGCAGAGTTTATCGAGTCAGCCGAACGATTGTCCGAGTTGCGACCGGCAGTATCGATCTTCGGATCGGCTCGAACCCGTCCCGACGATCCCAACTATGCGCTCTGCGTCGACATTTCCCGCCGCTTGTCCGACGGCGGCTTTGCAGTCATTTCCGGAGGCGGGCCAGGCATTATGGAAGCCGCCAACAAGGGCGCATTTGAAGGGCGCTCATCATCGGTCGGCCTGAATATCGAGTTGCCGCATGAACAAGGCCGTAATGTCTGGCAAGACATTTCGATCAGCTTTCGCCACTTTTTTGCCCGCAAGGTCGCTTTCGTCAAATATGCAGACGCGTATGTGGTATTGCCGGGCGGTTTCGGCACGTTGGATGAATTGAGCGAGGTATTGACGCTGATTCAAACCGGCAAATCACGCCGCATCCCGGTCATTTTGGTCGGCACCGCCTTTTGGCGCGGATTGCTCGATTGGTTCGGCACTCAATTGGTGGGCGACGGGATGATTAACGAAAAAGATCTCGAATTGATGCAGCTCATAGACGAGCCGGCCAACATCGTCGACGCAATTTTCGCGTTTTATGAAGCGCGCGATATTGCGCTACCGGAAATTGACCTGCCATTAAACTCTTTTTTGTAGCGTCCATTATTAAATCACGGCGGCCCAACTGCTGTTTGCTACAATGGCGGTAAAACCACTTTTCAATCAATTACCTCATTCATTGGTCACTATGCACATATTTAAGGTTTGGCCGGTTTGGCCGATTGTCAGCCTGTCGGCAGCGGCGTTGCTGACGCCGTTGTTGGTCGCCGCACAACAGCCCCAACCGCCTTCAGACGCGCCGCCCAAACTGGAAATGCTGCAGGAAGGCGAGCCGCCAAGCATCAAGATCGGTAAACCGGAAGGTGAACACAAGATCACCGAGACCCGCGGCGACGGTCAAGTAAAAGAGATCAAGGTGGAAAGCGGCATAAGCACTTATTACCTGAAACCGAACGAACAAGTGGGCAATGCGCTGCCGGGCGATACGCAAAGCACTACCAACCGTGGCGCGCAGTGGAAAGTCATGGAATTCGACCTGGGCGGTAAAACCAAGAACAGCGACGGTACTAATCCGGCCACGCCTTCGGATGGATCTGCCCCGGCAGCACCGCCGCAAAAATGACGTTCGGTCAAGAAAATATGGCTTTACTACATGGCACGAACTGAATTCCCGATGTGGCCGTGCTTGACCGAAAGCCATGCCGGGCACGCCCAAATTGGGGAATTATTACGTGCGTTGTCCGTATTGCCGGTTCTTTCTTTTGTTTGTTAATTTGCTTTTTACCTTACCCTCATGGCAGTTTTTACTCCGGTCAGCATGGTTGACCTAGATCCCTGGATCAAACAATTTCCTCTAGGTAAGCTAATTTCGATCCAGGGTATTTCATCCGGCATAGAAAACAGCAACTTTTTCCTCACCACGGAAACTGGCGAGTTTGTGCTGACGGTATTTGAAAATCTGAGTTTTGAACAACTGCCGTTTTACCTCAACCTGATGCGCCATCTGGCCGAGCGCAAAGTGCTGGTGCCGGCGCCGGTTGCCAACCTGCACGGAGAGATACTGAACAGCCTGCATGGAAAGC
>PKWO01000037.1 GCA_003132085.1 Oxalobacteraceae bacterium
TGCAGGCCATGCGGCGTGGGTCGGAGTAACGGCGGGCACCGGCGCCGCACATGGCGTCACCGGCGCGCTTGACATTCTCGAAGGCGAGGCTGGATTCGGGGCGGCCATGTCGGTCGAGCCGAAATGGGATCGCGCAACGGCCGAGCTTGGCGAGCGCTACAACATCAAGGCAATCACGCAAAAGAATCACGGATGCTGCGGCCACACCTTCGCTGCCATCGACGCGATGCTGGATATCAGGGCGCAGCACAAGATCGACGCGTCGCAGATCGAATTCGTCACTGTCGATACGTACAAGACCGCATTGGATGTAACGGGGAATTTCGAGCCGCGCACCGCGTTCGAGGCGAAATTCAGCCTGCCGTATGTCGTAAGCCATGCTCTGCTGCACGGCGCGGTCCGGCTCAGCGCATTCAGCGAGGAGCGCCTGGCCGACGCCGAAATCCGCAGGCTGATGGCAAAGATTACGCTGAACAACGATCCTGAGCTCAGCGCGAAGTTCCCGGGCATGCGCGCGGCACGGATCAAGGTGACGCTGAAGGATGGCCAGGTGATCGAGCAGTTCGCGCCATATCGCAAAGGAGACCCCGAGGCACCTTTGACGGATGCGGATCTCAACGACAAGTTTATGGAGCTGGCGGCGCCGGTGATCGGCAGCGATCTCGCGCGAGCGCTTCTCGACAAGCTGTGGCGCATGGAGACACTCGGCGTCGCCGATCTTCAACTGGCAACGCTCCCTCGCGCCAAGGCGTGATTCAAATTCTTTCGAAAGTTATTGGAGTACAAAAATGATTCATATCTCTGACAGATTGAACCGCATCAAACCATCGCCCAGCTCGATGGCAGGACAGCGTGTGCGTGAATTGCGTGCGACGGGGCGTGATGTGATCGGCTTGACGACAGGGGAGCCGGATTTCGATACGCCGGATCACATCAAGGAAGCAGCGATCCGCGCGATGAGCGCCGGCAAGACCAAGTACACCGACGTCGGCGGCACGCCGGATCTGAAGGCGGCGATCAAGGACAAGTTCAGCCGCGAGAACGGGCTGAATTATGAGGCGAATGAGATCATCGTTTGCAGCGGTGCCAAGCAGGCGATTTTCAATGCGTTGATGTGCACGGTCGAGCACGGTGACGAGGTCATCGTGCCGGCGCCATACTGGGTCTCGTATCCGGATATCGTGCGCCTGGCCGGCGGCAATCCGGTGTTCGTCCCTTGCCCTCCCGAGAATGGCTTCAAGATGCTTCCCGACCAGCTCGAAAAGGCGATTACGCCGCGCACGCGCTGGCTGGTCCTGAATTCACCGAGCAACCCGGGCGGTGCGGCATACACCCGAGCCGAGATGAAGGCGCTCACCGATGTTCTGATGCGGCATCCGCATGTATGCGTGATGGCTGACGACATCTATGAGCATCTGCTGTACGACGGCCGCGAATTTGTCACTCCAGCGCAGATCGAGCCGGCGCTAAAGGAGCGCACGCTGACCATCAACGGCGTGTCGAAGGCGTACGCGATGACGGGCTGGCGGATCGGCTACGCAGGCGGACCGGCAGCGCTAATCAAGAACATGGTGAAGTTGCAGTCGCAAAGCACATCCAATCCGTCTTCGATTGGCCAGGCCGCCGCGGTTCAGGCATTGTCGGGCCCGCAGGATTTCATCGCCACCAGCCGCGAGGTGTTTCAGCGCCGCCGCGACAAGGTTGTCAAATGGCTCAATGAAGCTCCCGGCGTGCAGTGTCACAAGCCGGAAGGGGCTTTTTATGTGTTTGCGTCCTGCGCAGGCGCGATCGGGAAAAAGACGCCGGGTGAAACCGTCATTCAAAACGATGCCGACTTCGCAATGCATCTGCTCGAATCGCAGAACATAGCCGTCATTCACGGTGAAGCATACGGTATGTCGCCATTCTTCCGCATTTCATTTGCCGCTCCCGAAGCGCACCTTCAGGAGGGATGCCGCCGGATTCGATTGGCATGCGAGGAACTGGTCTGAGGACAGAGCGAACAACGACGTCGCGTCGTCGTGTTTGTTGTTCGTGAATGCACAGCGTGGACGAGCAAGTTATGGTCCGCGTACATTTTCACCGCTTCGCATTGTGCGCTTACGTGAAGGCAGCCGTCGCTCGCGAGGGTGAAATAAAACGTTTATGAATATTTAAGTAGCAAGGAGAAATTTTATGACAGAGTGGGCAATTGGCATTGATATCGGCGGCACTTTTACCGATGTGGTGGCGCTCGATTATTCAGTCGGCAAGCTTCACAGTCTGAAGGTGTTGACGACGCATGGCGATCCGGCCCAGGGAGTGGCGGATGGGGTCAGCCAGCTCATCAAGATACGCAATATCAATCCATCCGAAGTGGAACGCGTCGTTCATGCGACGACGCTGTTTAGTAACGCACTGATCGAGCGCCGCGGCATTTGCACAGGGTTGCTGATCAACCAGGGGTTCAAGGATGTGATCGAGATCGGGCATGAGCGTAAATACGATCTTTATGATTTGACGATCGAGCGCGCGCCGGCGCTGGTGCCTCGCAATCTGCGCGCCGAAATCGGCGGACGCCTCGACGCAAAAGGCAATGAACTGGAGCAGTTGAATGCTGACGACGTTCACGCTGCGGTAGCTAGACTGGTGGATGCGGGAGTGGAATCGATCGCCGTATGTCTGCTGCATTCCTATGCGTCTGACAAGCATGAGCGCATAGTTGCCGAATGGATCAAGCGCGATTTTCCTGAAATGGAAATTACGCTGTCGTCGGACGTGGCACCGGTGATCCGCGAGTTCGAGCGAATCTCGACGACGGTTGCAAACGCCTATATCAAGCCGCTGGCGAACCGCTATCTGAATGCGCTCGAGGAGCGCCTGGGCGCATTGGGGCTGAAGAGCGGCGTGCTCATGATGCTGTCGAATGGCGGTTTGTGCCATATCTCGGAGGCCAAGCGCAACCCGATTGAATTGCTCGAATCTGGCCCTGCCGCCGGCGCAATCTCGGCCGCTCATTACGGTCTGCGCGATGACCAATCGCATCTACTGGCATTCGATATGGGCGGCACCACTGCCAAGCTCAGCCTTATCGAGCATGGCCAGCCGTTGATCGCTTTCGGCTTCGAGGCGGCCCGCCGCAAGCGCTTTGCCGAGGGCAGCGGTCTGCCGATTCGTATTACCACCGTCGATCTGATCGAGATCGGCGCCGGTGGCGGCAGTATCGCCCACCAGGATCAACTTGGTTTGCTCAAGGTGGGACCGGAGAGTGCAGGATCGGAACCGGGGCCGGCATGTTACGGCCGTGGCGGAAGCGAACCGACGGTGACCGACGCCAACCTGGTTCTCGGTTATCTGAACCCGGACTATTTTGCCGGTGGCACGCTGTCAATCGATCGCAACAAAGCCAGTGCAGCCATTGGACGAATCGGCGCCTCGCTGGGACGGGAAGTGATCGACATTGCATGGGGCATGCTTGACATTGTCGCCGAGAATATGGCGGGCGCCGCACGCGTTCACATTGCGGAACGTGGCCGCGATCCGCGCAACTTCGTGCTGCTGTGCACCGGTGGCGGCGGCCCGGTTCATGCCTACTACGTTGCGCAGAAGATCGGCGTGCGTACCATCATCTGCCCGCCTGCAGCGGGGGTGGCGTCGGCGTATGGCCTGCTAGTGGCATCGGCTCGGGCGGACCGCTCGCGCACGATGAGTTTCAGGCCGTCCTCGGACTCGCTGGAAGCGCTCGAG
>PKWO01000357.1 GCA_003132085.1 Oxalobacteraceae bacterium
TTGTTGCAGCAGCAAGTCGCCCATGTCGTGACCGAGGGTGTCGTTAAGGGTCTTGAAATTGTCTATGTCGATATACAACAGCGCACCTGTCCGGCCGCTGCGTATTCTCGAGCTCAATGCCTGCTGAAGCCGATCCAGCAGCAGCCGTCGATTCGGCAATCGCGTGAGCGGGTCGCTGGTCGACAGCGATTGCAGCATCACATTCATGTTCTCCAGCAGCGCGTTCTGCTCGGCGAGTTTACGGTTGATCAGCGTGAGTTCATCTTCCCTGCATTTTCTGTCGTCGATATTGAACGTTACGCCAATAAACCGCTGGCCCAGGTTGTCGCCGTCCCGATCCATGATTTTTCCGTAATTGGCGTACCAGACCCATGTGCCGCTCTTGGCGCGTATCCTGAACTCGCATCGGTATTGCGGCGTGACTCCTGTCAAGTGGTTGTCGACAGACGCTTTGATCACCGCGACATCGTCGGGATGAACGATCGAGAAAATATCGTTAACGTAGGAAACGGCTTCTTCTTCGCTATAGCCGAGCTCCGCAAAGGTTTTGATCGCTTTGCGCGTGACGTCTCCGGTGACCAGATCGTTTTCCCATAGGTCGAGACCCGCCGCTTCCAGGGCAAGTTCCAGTCGTTCCTTGTTGATGTCCTGTTCACCCATCAATGCAACTCAACTAGGGTAGGGGAGAGCGCCGGCATAACCGATGTCGCGCAGCAAGCCGGCGAACGACGCAACCACGCCGGCAGCTTCGTAGAATTTCGGTGCGGCGTCGATTTTGATGATGCTGACGGTCTTGCCTGTACTCTTGCCTGTGATTGAATCGAAATACACCGCCAAATCGTCGGTGGCATTCGAGAAACCGAGACCGGTGCTTTCGGAGTAGTAGCAGATCGAATCCGGCGCGATAATGTCGGGCGCGTCGCTCAGGCTCGAATACATGATCAGGTTTTCGTTCAAATTATAGATGGTGTGCGTTTCGGTGCTGCTGCTTTGGTCGGGTGTGTTATCCAGCCGGATGATGCCGGTGTCGAGCGATGCATTGGTAGTCGACTGCGTGACGGCAGTGATGTAGAAATTGGTGACTGCGGCAGTGGCAGACCGTCCGCTGATATCGGTGATCTGTAGCGCGACTTCGGCGGTTGCGGGGGGAGTGGCGGAACTTAACAGGAAATTTCCCAGAGCCCAGGCTTGCGTCAGCGTTCCGGCAATGTAGTTGCCGGTCAACGCATAAGCATTGCTCGAGTTGGATGGCCAAAGCGCAATCCCCGAGAAGCTCCCAAACGCGGAAACGATGCCGCCGGCCAGCGTTTCAATCTGGGCGGCAGTGCCCGCATTCAGCGTGGCGGACTGCAATAGCGTTGCCTGCTCGGCGTCGTCGGCAAGCGAGCATGGGCTTGCCGCGAGCGATGTACTGCCGCTATACGTGGTCTGCTGCAGTTCAGGCACCGCGCGTCCCGCGCCATCGCCGTCGACGACCCATTGAATGGCGTTGTAGGATCCGGCCGCCGCGATCAGCGGCACGATTGAGTTGAGCGGGCCGATTTCTACCGGAATGACGCAACCCAGCACGACCCCGGTCGCCTTCTCAAATGTGCTGATGGTATTGGCGATTGAGTATTCGACGTCGGCCAGCGTCAGGCTGTCGGCGGCATCCGGCGAACCCATCAGGGCCAGCACGCAGCAGTTTGTCGCGCCGTCGTAATCCCGCACCTGCACGGTGCCGCTCCAGCCGCTATTGGCCAGTTCCGCCAGCACGTTGACCGCATCGCGATAGCTGCCGCCGCCGCCGCTGGCAAGAACCGCGGCACCCGCTGCAATATATTGAAAATCGGTGATTCCATACTCATGAACGGGCACGGCTTTTCCTTTCCTATACACAGGGTTGCCCTGCCACGAACCCACATCACGGAACTGCTCGATAAGCAAAGCGTTGTATTGTCGTGGTTTAAAGGCGGTACTGAAGGGCGCACATACTTAGACCGAATAATATTTCTATTATCGTTAAAGTTGCTGTTCATTCTTACATGAAAACGCGCGGCAAAGGGTAAAAGCCGAACTTTGTTTTGAAAAAAAGCAATCGGATATCACCTGTCAGACATGCTGTTTTTGTAACATTCTGGCTGAACTTTACTTGCCCTCGTGCCGGCGCGAACCGGCTTCGCGCAACGATGCGGGCAGCCTTGGGCAGTTTCGGGTGCTAAGCAACCCATCCGGCCGGCTGTTTTGAAATCGCTGTCTTCGGCGAAATCTCGGCGCTTGGAGGCCGGTTAGTCCGTCACCGGTGTAAACTGAACGGATGATGATAATTGAACAGCCTGACGCGATGCCGCCCGGTGCCGACGCCGGCAATCCCGAACAGCCTGCCGAACGACCATGGATCGATTTAACATCAGCCGATGAGGTTGAGACTTGGATTGATCAGTACAACCGCGATTTGCAGCAGTGCATCAATAAGGCCGCCGCGGCAGGGTGCGGCGTGTGCTTTTGCCTTGGCCATGGCGGTCGAATCTTCATGCACACCGCCGAAGACGCGATCCTGCTCGACGTGACGCCGGAAGCCGAGTGGGCAGCGCCGGCGATTACCGCCGCGACCGGAGTCGAGGCGCCGCGTTCGCGGATTTGGGTGTTGCCCGACGATAGATTGACGCAATTGGTACTGGGCTTGAGCAGCTTGATCGCGTCAACCAGCGTGGTGCTTAGCCACGCCTACAAAACCAAAAAGTATTAAACCCTGACCGACTTTGCCGGTCTCAAGACCGCTCGAGCCTGCAGCGGCCGTCGTGGAGGAAATTTGCGGTTTCGTTGGCCGGAGCGACGAAGTCGATCCCCTATAAGACGCGCGGTTTTGTATTCGAAGGGCGCGCCCGGCCGACCGCGCCAATCGTCAACGCGGCATTTTCTCCGAAAGGCAAAAGTCCACTCTCGGGTTCTCGCAATCGTCGCGTGTCGCCAATGAGCGGCGGACCAGCCAGCGGCCATCCGACAATCTCCATCCGCTTTGTTCTTCCGCGTAGACCACGGCCTCGTAGAGTACATCGTCATCGTTGTAACCCAGTTCCGTCCGGATATAGTGGTACGAACAGTAGCAAGAGGCCCCGCCTGTGTCCTGTCCGATCACTCGCGTGGCGGCCACTTCATATTCCCGCTGAATTTCGAACACCAGCGGAACAATCACGAGATATTCCCAATTGGCCGGCAATCCTTGATTCCAGCGATGCGCGTTGATTTTCGAGCGCGCGTCCCAAACCTGTTTGGGCGAATTGGCGATGCGACTGGCGATCGAGTGCATGATGGTTCCGACGCAAAAGACGCGGCGACATCGAACGTGAACATTGTTCGCCGGTCAACGTAGCATTTGCTACTTCATTGTATAAATTAAGACATAACGAGAACAATTTCTACAATGGGTTCGACCCAAGCCCATACTTAAGGGTATTCTTAAGGCTGTTCTTAAGGTGATTCATTGATGGCATCGAATTTGCATGGAAGGGAACGTGATGCGCTATTCATTGCC
This sequence comes from Oxalobacteraceae bacterium, assembly GCA_003132085.1. Taxonomy (GTDB): domain Bacteria; phylum Pseudomonadota; class Gammaproteobacteria; order Burkholderiales; family Burkholderiaceae_D; genus PKWO01. Next base: position 3,515 of record PKWO01000357.1, read on the forward strand.
GTATATTTCCCGGCGGGTAAAATTACCGAATTTTCTTGGCGGCTCCTTATCCGGTTAAGGCCGGACCGGCATCGCCGTTTGCGGGCTGTAGGCTGCCTACTCCGGTTGCCGGTGCAGGCAAGCATCGCGCCGATGCTAAGATGTCGGCACGCGGCGCGATCACGCGCCGATTGATACTGAATACGTTGCAAAGACAAAAATATGGGCCAAATGACCAAGCGACGACCGATCCACCACAAGCTGGTCGGGAAATTGTCCGTCGATACGCAGTTCGGCGCCTTTCTCGGCGACACGCGGATTCGCCTGCTTGAAGCCATCGAGCGCTATGGTTCGATCTCGCAGGCGGCAAAAGCGGTTCCGCTTTCGTACAAGGCGGCCTGGGACGCGGTCGACGCGATGAATAACGTTGCGGAAGAAACGCTGGTGGAGCGCTCGACGGGAGGCCTTCATGGCGGCGGCACCCGCCTTACCGATTACGCGCGGCGGCTGATCGCCATGTATCGCGCCCTTGAGCAAGAGTCCCAACTGGTGCTTGAGCGGCTGGCGGCGCGGCTTGGCGATGCGGGAACCGCCGACGTGCACCACTTCCAGACGCTGCTGCATCGGATGTCGATGCGCGTCAGCGCGCGCAACCAATTCGTCGGGCCGGTAACGGCGTTGCGCGAAGGCGCGGT
>PKWO01000026.1 GCA_003132085.1 Oxalobacteraceae bacterium
TCTTGTCGCGCCCCATCGTCCAGGGGCCGACCAGGGCCGGTTCGGACTCGCCGTCCTGGCACATCTCCACCGCCCAGCCTTCATCGTCCTCGCTCTTGATGACGCGCGCGGTCCAACCATCATTACGCCACAGCCGGGGTTCTTGCGTCTTGGCGTCGTCGCCGGCAGCAGACTCCTCGACCATATCAGGCGCCGGGATGAATGGTTCAGTCATGACGATATCGCCCACTTCCAACGGATCAGGACTTGTATCAAAGTCGAATTTTGCTTGCATTGCATTCTACGGATGACTCCCGGCAGCCATACCGAATCGCGTGGTTTGCTATTCGGCACGAACTATCGCGCAAGCACTCAATGCGCACTGTTTGCACTACTGGGCTCTGGATAGAACGACTAGCCATTTACGCAACAGCACCAACTCGACATATCCAGGCTCGATCCCTGTGCGGCAATCCAGTATCGGACTGACGGAGGAATAACGCTTGCGAAAGTCAGGTCCGACAAATATTTCACGCCGTCCAAAACGCATCACGATCGATGAGGGAACGTATTCTGAGCCGAAACGCGTTCCGATGGTATTGAGATTTGCCATGATAGAGGTCCCTGTATGAACACAACGATAGTGCACCGGTATGCTATCACAACTACTGTACAAATAAACAGTATTAAATTATTGGACGATTTCGGCGTGGCATGCCGGCAACAGCATGCGCCTATATAGATCAGACGCAACAACGCAGTTAACAATCGCCTGGCCCACCGTCAAAGGAGCCGATGCCACAGGAGAGGGTAGCGGCGTTATATTTTTGCAAACAGCTCGGCAAAACCGCGCGCAGCGCTTTGAGGATCGCCTGCCAGATAGATACTACTGATTGCCGCAATCATGTCTGCCCTCTGTGCGACCAAAGGTGCGGCATTGTCGCGGGTCATGCCACCAATCACGACACTTGGCAGCGGAATATCCGTTTTGGCTTGTGCGACAATTTCAGGAGCGGTGTTTACCGGATATTTTTTCACGCGGGACGGATAGAACCCGCCGAACGCGACATAGCTGGCGCCGTCGCGATAGGCGTCGCGCGCAAGCTCCAGGCTACCGTAGCAGGATGCGCCCACGATTTTCCCGGGGCCGACTGCGGCACGCACCTGGGCTACCGACGCATCGGTGCCGCCTACGTGTATGCCATCCGCATCCAGCGCCAGACATAAATCGACATGGTCGTTAATAATGAACGGGCGCTGATAGCTACGGCACAAGGCAAGCAAACATTCGGCCTGTTCTTGGCGCAACGAAGCGTCAGCCGTTTTGTGCCGGTACTGCACTATCGTAGCACCGCCGCGCAACGCCAACTCTGTAATTTCCAGCAATTGCCGGGTATCGTCCCAATCGGGCGTCACCAGATACAAGCCTCTCATGCTTTCCCTCTCGCAATGGAAACAAATCGGTTCGGAATACTTTGCCCGTCCGTTATCGAATAGGCATTCGTCAACGCTCCGTGGCAATAAGCCTGGGCCAAATCGAGCGCTTCCGCCATGCTCTTGCCGCAGGCAAGCAGTGCAGCCAGCGCGGCGGCCAGCGTGCAGCCGCTGCCGTGAAAACCACCCGGCAAACGCGGCCATGTCCAAGAGCGGCCGCCGTCCTCGGTAAACCAGCGATTGATCACGTTTTCATCGTCGCCATGACCGCCTTTGATCAGCACATGCCGGCAGCCCTGCTTCAGTAGCGCCTCGGCCTGCCTGTCCGCGCGCCGGTCGCCGCCGCACAGTGCGATCGCTTCCGGCAGATTCGGGGTCACCAGGGTTGCGATCGGCAACAAGGGGCCAATCGCCTGGATGGCATCTTCCGCCGCCAGCCGGTCGCCCTGCCCACTAGCCAGCACCGGGTCGAACACGACTGGTAAATCCGGTTGCCGCAACCGCAATGTGCCGACGATCTCTGCAATCGCTTCGGCGTTCGCGCGGTTGCCGACGATGCCTATCTTGACCGCCGCAATCTCGATCTTGTCGATCAGAGGCTGCGCTTGCCGTTGCAGCAAGGCCGCCGACACCGGATGCACGGAAAAAACCCGGTCATTGTCTTGCGCCGTCAAAACCGTAATCACCGATAGAGGATGCGCGCCCAGCGCCGTGATCGCCAGAATGTCGGCCTGTATGCCGGCGCCGCCGCTAGGGTCCGAGCCGGCAAATACCAGGACGCTGGCCCGCTTCATGCCACGCGGCCAACCGTCGGTGAAGACGGCGAAGCGGCAAAGCGCTTGGGAATGCGTCCTGCCAGGAACGCAGCGCGTCCGGCCTCTACGCCGAGCCGCATCGCGTGCGCCATCTGAATCGGGTCGCGCGCGCCGGCGATGGCGGTATTCATCAACACGCCGTCACACCCCAACTCCATCGCGATCGCCGCGTCGGACGCAGTGCCGACGCCGGCATCGACCAATACCGGAACCGCGGATTGTTCGATGATCAGGGACAGGTTCCAGGGGTTCAAAATACCCATCCCGGAACCGATCAACGACGCCAGCGGCATGACGGCAACGCAGCCTATCTGTTCCAGCAGCTTCGCCTGTATCGGATCGTCGCTGCAATACA
>PKWO01000154.1 GCA_003132085.1 Oxalobacteraceae bacterium
ATATGGCGGTTTCGTCGGTAACAATGATCGCCGCGCACTCAATCAACTGCGGCGGCTGACGCCGGAACAATTGGCCAAGAACACGCCGGGCTTCGACGACGCCAGGCTTGACGAATTGCTGTTTCGTTACCGCGCCCGGAATTTTCCGGCCACCCTCACCGAGGCGGAGCAACAGCGGTGGGAGGAGCACCGTGCCGCCCGCTTGTTGGGCGGTGTCGGCGGCACGCGCACCACAGAGCAATTGTTCAATGAAATTGATCAGCTTTCCGAGACGGCCGACGAGCAAGGCGAAGCGATTTTAGGTGCGCTCTATGAATACGCTGAGGCGATCACACCGACGCGGAATTGAAAGCGGAACCCCGACTGGTCACGCTCGGTGTGAATCGACCGCAGATTGTTGCGGCGCGGCATTTTAGTTTACAATGTGCTGTCTCTCATTTCCTACCTTACCGGACAGATGAATTGCCGGCGTATCGATTGCCAACCGACACCCGCCGCTGGACCGTCCCTCCCATTCCGGGATAAACCGCTATGATTTCAAAAAACATAACCTTCCTCGCCGCACTCGCCTTTTGTGCGGCGTTTGCAGCGAACGCGTCCGATATCACCGGAGCCGGGTCGTCCGCAGCCAAACCATTGTATACATTATGGTCGGATTTTTATGCCAAAACCGGCAGTCCCAAGTTGAGCTACCAGCCGATTGGCTCTTCCGGCGGCATCAAGCAAATCAAGGAAAAAGCGGTCGACTTTGGCGCCAGCGACGTAGCGCTATCGGCCGAAGACATGAAGACCTTCAAGCTCGTCTGTTTCCCGAGTGCGATCTCCGGCGTAGTTCCAGTCATTCATTTGCCGGGCATCAAGCAAGGCGAACTGCAGCTAACCGGTGAAGTGCTGGCCGATATTTTTTCGCGCAAAATTACCAAATGGAACGACCCCGCGCTGGCCGCCATCAACCCCGGTTTGGCGTTACCCAAGATTGCCATCGTGCCCGTCGCGCGCCAGGACGGTTCAGGCACCACATATAATTTTACCGACTACCTGAGCAAGATCAGCCCCGGATGGAAAGAAATCTACGGCAAGAATTTTACGATCGCCTGGCCGAGCGAGGTCACCCAGGTTAAAGGCAGCAGCGGCATCGTAAGCGCAGTCAAACAGAACGCCGGCGCAATCGGTTATGTTGACTATAACTATGTTGTGCAAGACAAGCTGATTTACGCCAAAGTCAGAAATCGCGACGGTAAATTTGTGGCGCCGACCGCCGACTCATTCGCGACTGCATTAAACAACAGCTCATGGAAAACCAACGCTACCTTTGAAGAAATGTTGACCGACAAGCCGGGGCTCCATAGTTGGCCGATCACCATGGGCACCTTCGTCATCGTTCCGAAAATCGCCGGCAATCCGGAAAGAATGATCGCGACGCTCAAGTTCTTTACGTGGGCCTTCTTGAAAGGCGACATCATGGTCGACAACATCGATTTCGTTCGCCTGCCTGATCGCGTCCAAGCCAGAATCTACAACGAATTGACCAAGATCACCGATGGCAACGGCCAGCCGTTGCAGTGGAGTATGCAATAGCATCGCCGCCTCCATCGGTACTAGAAACGCCGATCGGACCTCCGCTTTGACGTTTGCGGCTCTTCACGCTTTATGAGCAACGCATTCAGTTCTGCCGCCCCCAACGCGGATCGTAAATAGCCGGACGTTGGTTGTGCAGAAGCCGTCTTGCGACGGCTTTTGAGAATACCGCGCGCAGCTTGTCACCTCTGGCTGGCAGTATCCAGCCCACGACGCAGAAGCAAAGGTTCCAGTATTGGATCGCGGCCGCGGAAATGACGGAACAACTCCATCGCGTCCACGCTTCCGCCTCTCGATAACAACGTCGAGCGGAACCAGTCGCCATTCTTGCGTAGCAAACCGCCGTTTTCCTTGAACCAGTCGATAGAATCGGCAACCAACTCCTCACTCCAAATATAGGCATAGTAGCCGGCCGAATAGCCGCCGGAAAATGCATGCGAGAAGTAGGTGCTCCGGTAACGCGGCGGCACCGGCGCAAAGTCGACCCCTGCCTGCTTGAGCGCGTCGGCTTCGAATACCAGTACGTCGGCCGGCACCTGAGCGGGCGTCAACTGATGCCAGCGCTGGTCGAGCAATGCGGCAGCCAGATACTCGGTCGTCATGAAACCTTGATTGAATTTCCGCGTTGCCAGCACTTTGTCCAACAGAGCCTGCGGTATCGGTGCGCCTGTCTTGTAGTGCTTGGCGTAATTCTTCAAGACTTCCGGCCATACCGCCCACATTTCATTGACCTGAGAAGGATACTCGACAAAATCTCTAGGCACGTTGGTGCCGGAGAAACGCGGATAACGCACGCTTGAAAACATGCCGTGTAACGCGTGACCGAATTCGTGGAACATCGTGGTCACCTCGTCAACCGTCAGCAAGGTTGGTTCGCCGGCTGCCGGTTTGGTGATATTGATGTGGTTGGCTACTACCGGGTGGTTACCCAACAGCGTGGACTGCCCGACATATTCATTCATCCAGGCGCCACCCTGTTTATTGCTGCGCGCGTACAGGTCGTACAGGAAGAGTGCCAGCGGCTTGCCATCGGCATCGAATACGTCGAACACGCGCACGTCCGGATCGTAGACCGGCAAATCTTTACGTTCCTTGAAGGTCAGGCCGTACAGCTTGTTGGCCGCATAGAAAACGCCGTTCTGCATCACGCTGTTCAACTCGAAATAAGGGCGCAACTGCGACTCGTCGAAATCGTAACGCTCCTTGCGCACTTTTTCAGTATAGAACTCCCAGTCCTGCGCAGCCAGCTGGAAGCCACCTTTTTCGGCATCGATCACCTTTTGCATGGCGGCAGCTTCCTTGCGTGCATTGGCAACGGCAGGAACAGCAAGCTGTGCCAACAATTTGTTTACCGCCGTCACGGTGTGCGCAGTTTCATCCTCCACCTGGTATGCGGCATGATTCGGATACCCAAGCAATTGCGCGCGCTCGGCACGCAGCTTTACCAGCTTAAGGACGACATCGCCGCTATCGAACTCGCCGCCTCGGCTGCCGCGAATCACGGAAGCGTCATGGATGCGTTGGCGCAAAGCACGATTAGTCAGTTCGCCTTCGGACGGCTGCCCGCTCGTGTTGACCATCGCAATGACGAATTTCCCGTCCAACCCGCGCGCTGTAGCTGCGTTTGCCGCAGCAGCGATTTGACTGTCGGACAAGCCCGCCAGTTCAGCCCTGGCATCAACCACGACGGCCGACGCATCCGCTTCCTTCAGTACGTTTTGGCTAAACCTGGTCGACAGTTGCGCCAGTTCGGCATTTAATGCTTTCAGTTTTTCCTTGTCGGAATCGGATAGTTGAGCGCCGGCACGAACGAAATCCGTATGGTAACGCTCCAAGAGATATTTGGACTCGAGATCCAGGCCTAGACTGTCGCGGCGCTCGTACAATGCCTGGACACGTTTGAAAAGCTTGCCGTTGAGCATGATGGTATCGGTATGCGCCGACAGTTTAGGCGCAATGTCACGTTCGACCGCGTTGAGCGTATCGTTGGTGTTGGCGCCGATCAGATTGGAGAACACTTTTTCGACCCGGTCGAGTAATTGGCCCGACAACTCCATCGCAACCACCGTATTGTCGAATGTCGGCGGCTCCGGACTATCGGCAATCACTTGAATCTCGGCCAACTGCTGCCGCATCCCCTCAGCGAAGGCTGGCGTAAAGTGTTCGTTCTTGATTTTGTCGAACGGGGGGAAGTGATACAGCAAACTGCTCGGCACAAGAAACGGATTGCTCTCGGCATTTGTCGCCACAAGCGGTTCGCTCATCGTTGTTTTGTTTTCCGCAAAAGCTGTGGCTGCGACTAGCGTCAAGCTAGCCGCAACCGCCAGAAAGTATGATTGGCGCATGCATGGTTCCAAAAAAAGTTGGGGGCTGTGCCGGCCTGAACAATGCCTGCGGTGCCCAAGCGGCCGATGATAGCAGTATCGCGATGCAAGCAACAGACGTCACATTGTTTGGCGCGCCGCTTTTGTCGATTTTATCTTGTTGATGAAAATTGGTATTAAAGTGGACTTATCATATCATCAGCAAACCAAGATAAGGAAAATTCGCGTCGTTCTGTGGTGAGCGATCGAAGAGAGAATAACTGCGGATCGATATTTCGGGCTGCGAAACAAGTTGGCGCATGATCTGCTTGAAAAATAGCTGGATGGTCGCGGCGACAGGTCCTACTACTGCTAAAATGCGGCCACCCCATGTTAGCAAAAACCTGGCCCGACACGAACTCATTTGGACAATTTTCATGACAACACTGAATTTTTATGAAAAGCCGGTCATGCTTGATCGCAACCAGCATCGCAACATGCGTTTGAGAACGTCACCAAACGGATATGCGTATGCTGCATCCACCATCGCGATCCCGTTGGCGCCGATTGAATTCGTGCAAGCTGTTTTCGAATATCCGATCGTATTCACATTGAACGAAAATGGACCGGGAACGCCGATTGCGCTGGTTGGCGTGCGTGAGAATGAAAATCTTTTGGTGGATGAAAATGGCAAATGGCTGGCCGAATATGTTCCTGCGTTTGTGCGCCGCTACCCGTTTGTGCTGAACATCGATCCCACTACCGGCGCCCCCACGGTGTTGATCGATGAAGCATTTGACGGAATAGGGTTGACCGACGGCGATCGCCTATTCGAAGAAGACGGCAGCGAAACACCGATGCTGAAAAATACGTTGGCGTTTCTCGGTGATTTCAAGCAACAGAGCGAATTTTCCGACCAATTCATGACGCATCTCAAAAAATATGATTTGCTGATACCGCAGGGAATTGCGGTCAACCAGGGAAGCGAACAGTCGATCACGTTGGACGGCTTTTGCATCGTCGATGAGAAACGCCTGATGGCATTGGATGACGCCGCAACATTGGAGCTTGCGCGCAGCGGCGATCTGGCTCGCATATATACGCATCTGCTATCGCTGGGTAATGTCAACCGGCTGGTGCAGCGCCTGCCGCCCAAGCTTCCCTCAAAGCCGGTAGCCTGACGGACCAAGGCCCACATGCAACAACTTGAATTTCTTCTTCTTGGCGAGTATGTCGAACTCAACCAACTACTGAAGCTGGTTGGCATATGCGACAGCGGCGGTGCCGGCAAGATGCTGGTCGCAAGCGGCGATGTGTCGGTGGACGGTCATGTCGAGTTACGCAAGACTTGCAAGATCCGCGTCGGCCAGTTGGTCACCTTAGGCAATGTCCGTATCACCGTATTGCCGGGATAACGGCAAAGACTGTGCGTAACCAAGCCCGACGAGGGACAATCATCTGATGACAAACGCAGGCAAACTGATTTTCATCGACCTTGAGACGACCGGAGCAAACGCCGCCGCCGATCGTATTACCGAAATTGGATTGATCGAATCCGATGGGGGACAGGTGAGCCATTGGTCGACACTGGTAAACCCAGGTGTTCCCATCCCGCCTTTCATTCAACGCCTCACTGGAATTACCGACGAGATGGTGCGCGACGCGCCCACTTTCGCCAGTCTGCAAGATGCATTGCTGGAGCGTTTGTCAGGCGGACTATTCATTGCGCACAACGCGCGCTTCGACCACGGCTTTTTGCGCAATGCGTTTACCGAAGCCGGCTACAGCCTCCGATGCGACGTGTTATGCACAGTCAAACTGTCGCGACGGCTATTTCCAAGCGAAGCCAAGCACAACCT
>PKWO01000022.1 GCA_003132085.1 Oxalobacteraceae bacterium
TTTTCGACGATTCGTTGATCGACCCCATGGTGTCCACAACTTGCGCCACGACCGATCCGCCTTTGATGGCGACCACGGAGGCGGATTGTGCGAGTTGGTTGGCCTGGCGGGCATTATCGGAATTTTGTTTGACGGTACTGGTCAATTCTTCCATCGAGGAAGCCGTTTCCTGCAATGCGCTTGCCTGTCCTTCGGTGCGCGATGACAGATCGAGGTTGCCGGACGCAATCTGACCCGATGCGGTGGCGATGGCATCGGTCCCGGCGCGTATCTGACCGACAATATCGACTAGACTATCGCACATTGACTTTATCGAAAACAATAGGCTCGATCGATCGTTTTGCTTTGTATTAATTGCCATAGTCAGGTCGCCGGAGGCGATGCTTTCCGCAATTTTTGCCGCATAGCCCGGTTCGCCTCCCAATTGTTTCAGCAATGACCGGGTAATCAATAAAGCCGAGGCGACTCCCATCAGCGTCGCCAAGCAAGTCAACGCCCCCAACAGGATTTTTCCATTGTCAAACGTACTTACCAAATTGTTGTTTTCATTAGAAAGAATTTTGGCTTGATATTGGGTCAGCGTATCAATATTTGAGACATAAGATTCCAGTACTGGCGAAAGATGTTCGTCGGTAAACTTCTTCGCTTCTTCTTCCTTGCCGTCCTTCTTCATTGCCAAGACCTCTTCGCGCGCAGCAATGTAGAGTTTGCGTGCCTGGGCAATCTTGCTGTATATCGTTTCTTCTTCCGGGTTCTTGCTCATCGCGTCTAACCGTTTCTGTATCTCGGAAATATGCGCGCTGGTGTCCTTAATCTTATCCAGGATCGTTCGTTGCCCCGCTAGATCGGCATTCTTGGCGATCGCAATGGTTCGCGTGCCATTGACAAGAGTGGAGTTGCTCCATTCCGTGACAAGGCGTTCTTTCACAAGAACGTTATTCAACATGTAGTCCGTCGTATCTTTCGACGATTGAAGACGCCAAACGCCTATTATCCCCATTAGTAAGACTAGCAATATGACAAAGCCAAATCCGGCACCTAGGCGCGCACCAATTTTTACGTTTGAGAAATCCATTTTTTATTCCCGTTTTATGTTGAAAGCCGGATGCTCTTGGGCACACTTTGGAGTGCAATCACGATCCTGATCTTTCATCAATGTTGCATTGCACTAGAAATTGACTACGGATGCACGGGCGCAGATTGGTTGTGCCGTATAGGCGTCGAACTGTGTATTGCTTCATGATAATCACTTTTCAAGTATCTGTGTGGAAAGAAATCTTCATAGACACACAGGTTCGACGGTCAATGCGACAAGAGCATTGCGGGGGGTGAGTAGAGGCCGGATTGAATACCACGTTCTTGGACAAGTGCAAGAACCACATCAATGGTTGGCGTTGGGGTTCCGACCATTCGCCCCAGTTCCTGCACGGCTGTGACCAATGCATCTATTTCCATGGAGCGAAATCTTTCCAGGTCTTGCAGCATTGACATCTTGTGTCCGATTGCCGATCCGGCGACTGCCAGACGGCGGTCAATCATATCCTCCGGAATATTGATGCCCAATGCTTCAGTAACGGCCTTGGCCTCATGCATCATCGCCTTGCAAAGTTCCCTGAGCCGGGGTTCGGAGGTGATTCGGTCGAGTGTGGCATGGGTAAGTGCGCTGATCGGATTGAAACAGACGTTGCCCCACAATTTTAACCATACATTCCAGCGTATTTGATCTCGGATCGGTGCATCCAGTCCGGCGTCCGTCAGTACCTTGCTCAGCGTGACAACGCGCTCCGAGCGGCTGCCATCAGGCTCGCCGATGGTGAAGCGCTTGAATTCGTGGTGTTCGATTACGCCCGGCGCAATCACCTCGCAAGCCGGATCGACTACACATCCGATCGCACGTTCAGGGCCGATGGCGTTCCACTGCCTGGCGCCTGCGTCTACGGAAATAAGATGGCGCCCCTCAAAGCGGCTGCCTTCTTTATAGAAGTACCACCAAGGAATTCCATTCATTGCCGTGACCACTGCGGTATTCGGCCCCAAAAGCGGCGCGAACATTTCTGCACATTCATGAGATTGATGTGCCTTCAGCGCACAGATGACAAAGTCCTGTTGCCCAAGCGGCGTAGGGTCATCGCTTGCGTTAATACGCGCGCGTTTCTCCTCTCCGTCAATCAGCAGCTTGAGCCCATTCTTTTGAATTGCGTCAAGGTGAGCACCTCTTGCGATCGCGCTGACGTCATGTCCCGCAAGCGCCAATTCGACCGCCAGATAACCGCCGATTGCGCCAGTACCGAAAATGCAGATCTTCATGACGGATACCTCGTTAAGTTGCTCGTCGGATTTACACTGTTCCCAGCAAAGAGAATGAAAAAAAAACGACACCCAATGGATGTCGTTCTTGAAATATTGAAGAAGGTATTAAATTTCAGTCTTCAAACAACCTGTGCGGCATGCAATGAGACAATTTGTTCCGCATTGTAGCCCAGGCTGGCCAACACCTCGTCGGTATTCTCCCCCAACAACGGCGACCCGGTGATTTCGACTGTCGTATCCGAGAATTTGATCGGGCTGCCGACGGTGAGATATTTGCCACGCGCTTTGTGGTCGACTTCGGTGATGGTTCCACTTGCGCGCAACGATGGATCGGCGGCGAGTTCCTTCAT
>PKWO01000420.1 GCA_003132085.1 Oxalobacteraceae bacterium
AATTGCCAAAAGCACCCAATCTTGAACCTGCGGGGCTCTGCGTACACTGCGTACACGGCCGCTGTCAGGCGTTTACAGCTTGCCACCAAACGCACGCCGAGCGCCGCGCAGACACGATTAATCGTGTCGAAACGTGGGGCACTATCTGGCCGCAATGCCTTGTACAAAGCCTCGCGGGTGATCCCGGTTGACTTGGCGATCTCGGTCATCCCGCGAGCGCGGCAATGTCTCCCGACGCTGCCGCCAGTAGGCCGCATCATTCGCTTCCAGAATATCGGTTAAATAGGCGGCGATCGCCGTCTCGCTGTCAAGATAAGGTGTTGCGTCGAATTCGGGCAGATCGTCAACCTTAATGCGTTTTCTCATATAATTGCTTGGCGTCCGTCATTCGAGTGTCGGAAGTGACAGGTAGATTTTAGAATTAATCTGTGCGTTAATAATTCTGCCGCTTCCATTCAATTGCAGACATACACGTGGAATATCAATTTGGTTGTTCAGTTGCGCCGAACTGCGTGCGAAACACGTCGGCATCGTGCAAGGCATGCTTGTCATCAGCTGCCTGCAAGACGTCAATCGTTACGACTAATTTGTCGTTGTTTTGCGGCGCGACGGACAACATTCGGCGTCGCGGGCACATCAACTGACGCCAGGGCCGTAGAAGCAACTTTTCGGCGGCAGCCCGCTGCGGTCGGATTGCGTAATATTGCTTGGCGGCGCAGTCAGGGCGCGGGTTGATCAGTTACGACTGATCCTTGACGACCATACACTGACGTTGGCGGTGTGCGCGGACCGGAGGTAATGCCCAGACGTAGTCCTTTGGAGTTTCATTTGCATCGAAGAAGGCCACGACCAGTTGACTCAGCGCGTAAAAGTCCGGACTGGTTCCAGAAAATTCGATTTTCGATTTTGTTTAGCCCTACTGTCAGGATAAATATGTCAGCGATCCGCATGCGGTCAGTCTTTCGGTTTCTGGTTTTCATTGCCACATGGACCGCACTGCTTACAAGTTGCGGTGGCGGGGGATCGTCTTCGAACGGCTCCGTCGTGGTAACGCCAGTTGGAGGAGGTAGTCCATCTGGAACCGGTATCACATCTCTTGCGCTGTTTGCGGGAAATATGGGCGGGCTGGGAAATCTTAATGGGGTCGGACCCGACGCATATTTTAACGGCCCGAACTCGGTTGCCGTCGACAACGTGGGGAATGTCTATGTGGCCGACACCGGCAACCAGACTGTCCGCAAGATCACGCCAGCAGGGATGGTCACCACGCTAGCCGGGACGCCGGGCACAACTGGCCACGCCGATGGGATTGGCGCTGCGGCGAGTTTTAACATTCCGAATAGCATTGCTGTCGATGGCGCCGGAAATGTCTATGTAGCCGATATGCGCAATCAGGTTATCCGTAAAATTACGCCGGCCGGCGTGGTCACTACACTCGCCGGCCCAGCCGGAGTGTTCTCTTTCGGCTTTTCCCAAGGACTTGGGAATGTGGCGCCGTTTTACGTGGCCGCGGATAACGCCGGGAATGTCTATGTGGCCGATTTCGGCGAGGCTACTGTGGGCAGCAATCTAAATGCTGTGAGCAGGATTACTCCGGACGGGGTGATCAGCAACTTGGCCACTACATCAAGGGTATTTTTTTCCGGCGTTGCGGTTGACAACGCCTCAAATGTGTATGTGTCAGATCGTGTGAATAACACGATCGGCAAGATCACTGCTGCCGGTGCGGTGACAGTGATTGCGGGCACTGCCGGCGTGACGGGAAGCGCGGACGGAATCGGGGCGGCCGCAAGCTTTGACAATCCCGCAAGCATCAGCGTCGACAGTACAGGCAACCTGTATGTGGCAGACTCTCACAATAATACCATTCGCAAGATCACGCCTAGCGGCACTGTGACGACTCTTGCCGGGTCGGGATTGGCCGGCAATGTCGACGGCGCCGGCGCGTCGACATCGTTCAACCAGCCGTTGGGTGTTGCCGTCAATGGTGTAGGCAATGTGTATGTGGCCGATACATCCAATAACGCCATTCGCAAGATCACCCCTGCCGCTGTGGTGAGCACTCTGTCCGGTTCGGCTGGCGTTGCCGGCAGTGCCGACGGCGTCGGCGCAGCTGCCCTTTTCAACAATCCGTGGGGAGTGGCCACCGACGGCGCAGGCAATGTGTATGTGGCCGATGCTTCCAATAACGTCATCCGCAAGATCACGCCGGCCGGCGTGGTGACCACCCTGGCCGGTTCCGCGGGCATTGCCGGCACGGCTGATGGAACCGGCAACGCGGCGTTGTTCAGCACTCCGGTCGGCGTTGCCGCCGATGGCGCCGGCAATCTCTATGTGTCCGACAACGGAAACAGCACCATTCGCAAAATCTCTCAGAACGGAGTGGTGACTACGTTGGCCGGCGCTGCCCAGTCATATGGACACCGCGATGGCATCGGAGCAGCGGCGATGTTTGACTTTCCGCTGGGAGTGGCAACCGACAATTTCGGTAATGTTTATGTGGCGGATGGGGACTTTACGATCCGCAAGATCACGCCGGACGGCATCGTGACCACGCTGGCTGGCGCGTCGGGCGCGTACGGCAGTGTCGACGGTACTGGCGCGGCTGCACGGTTTGAGCTGCCTATCAGCGTTGCCGCCGATGGCGTGGGCAATATTTATGTGGCCGATTTCGGCGGCAATACCATACGCAAGATTACCTCGTCGGGAGTCGTGAGCACCTTGGCTGGCACCGCAGGGACAACAGGCAGCGTCGACGGAACCGGAACCAAGGCAAGCTTTAACCAGCCAAGCGCCGTCGCCGCCGACAGTGCGGGCAATGTCTATGTGTCCGATTCAGCAAATGACATCGTTCGCAAAATCACAGCGGCTGGGGTGGTGACGACCGTGGTCGGCTCGCCGGGGCGAGCCGGTTTTTCTGCCGGGACGCTGCCGGCAAGTATAGGCAATGCCAGAGGCTTGGCTATCAGTGGCACTACGTTATATATAGCTGCATACAACGGTGTGGCGGTAGTAAAAAATCTTCCCTAGCGCTTTCTGACAACTTACTTGGTGCACCACTTTCAGCGATTCTTAACTTTTACGACGATATGGTGGTTATCTTTATGAATATAGAGGCTCAATTTGTTCGATATCTTCGCGTCGCCTGACTTTGCGTTAAATGTTGTAACGTCCGCTTTGGAGCGAAGCGACTGATCGCATAGGGCATTGTGACCGGTCGACATTTTTACCACGTATATGCCAGAACGAATAACGGTGCTGCGATGCAATTCAGGATGAAAATCCGTATCGCTGTCGATACACTGGCAGGCGCTCCGCGGCCAATTGTCCAGCCGGATTGATCTTCCTGCGTGACGACATTTCATGGTGTTTGCGGTGCAACGTCATACATTCACGGTGGTCACGCTCGGGAGCCGACTCGTTTTCGCCGCGCACGCGCATGGCGGCTTGCGGGAATTTTTGCGGCGCAGCATACCGCCGCATGGTCGCGTTTGCCGTTTGACAGCGCAACGCGCGGCGACGATACTCTGGCCTTCGCGTTTGAATTTCCCGTATTGCGCATGATTGAAGACGCCGGGCAATGAACTATTAACGGAACCAAGATGATCAAACTACGCCCGATTGTAATTTTCACCTCCCTCGCCCTCGCTGTGGGATCGACAGCAGCAACCGCCGCGGACACCGCAGCGATAACCGCCAATCCGTTCTACAAGGCCAGCACCTTGCCGTTCCAGGCGCCACCGTTCGACAAGATCGAGGATGGCGATTATCAGCCGGCGATCGAAGAAGGCATGAAGCAGCAAATGGCCGAAATTCGCTTGATTGCCGACAATCCGGAGCCACCGACTTTCGAGAATACTTACGTCGCGATGGAAAAATCGGGCGTTTTGTTGACCCGTGTACAGCAGGTATTCCGAGCCGTTACCGGCGCGAACACCGACCCGGCCCTGCAAAAAGTGCAGGAAGACGAGGCGCCCAAGCTGGCTGCTCATGAAGACGCCATCCTCCTCAACGACAAGCTGTTCAAGCGCGTCGAGACGGTCTACAAACAACGCGATCAACTCAAGCTTGATCCCGAATCGATGCGCCTGATTGACGTGACCTATCGTCAATTCGTGCATGCCGGCGCTAAGTTGTCTGCCGCCGACAAGACCAAGTTGAAGGCACTGAACAAGGAAAGGTCCACCCTCAGCACGCGATTCACCAACACGCTGCTGGCCGCGACCAAGAACGCGGCGGTGATGGTGAGCGACAAGGCAAAATTGGCCGGTCTTTCGGATGGCGAAATTGCCGCGGCCGCCCAAGCCGCCAAGGCGCGCGGGCTGGAAGGCAAATACCTATTGCCGCTGCAGAACACCACTCAACAGCCAGCGTTGCGCGAATTGACCGACCGCGAGACCCGCAAGGCGTTGTTCGAGGCTTCCTGGACCCGAGCGGAGATGGGCGATGCCAACGATACGCGCAAGCTGATTGTTCGAATCGCGCAGATTCGCGCGACGCAGGCCAAGCTGCTCGGCTTCGCAAACTATGCCGCCTGGAAGCTCGACGACCAGATGGCCAAGACGCCGCCCACCGCGCTCAAGTTCATGCAGCAATTGGTGCCGGCTGCCACCGCGCGCGCGGAACGCGAGGCGCACGATATCCAGACTCAGATCGATCTCGATCAGGCAGTCTTGAAGCAACCAACTTTCAGTCTGCAGCCGTGGGATTGGAATTTCTATGCCGAGCAGGTTCGCAAGGCCCGCTATGACATCGATGAAAACCAGATCAAGCCGTACTTCGAGCTGAACAACGTGTTGCAGAATGGCGTGTTTTACGCCGCCAACCAGTTGTACGGATTGACGTTCACTGAACGTCACGATATCCCGGTTTACCAACCGGATGTCCGTGTGTTCGAAGTATTCGACCACGACGGAAAATCGATGGCCTTGTTCTATTGCGACTACTTCAAGCGCGACAACAAGAATGGCGGCGCCTGGATGAGCAAACTGGTTAGCCAGTCGAAACTGTTCGGCACCAAGCCGGTGATTTACAACGTCACCAATTTCACCAAGCCGGTGGCCGGGCAGCCGGCGTTGCTGACGTTCGATGACGTAATCACGATGTTCCATGAATTTGGACACGGGCTGCACGGTATATTTTCCGACTCGCAATACCCGTCGCTGTCCGGCACCAATACCGCGCGTGATTTTGTCGAATTCCCATCGCAGTTCAACGAGCACTGGGC
>PKWO01000059.1 GCA_003132085.1 Oxalobacteraceae bacterium
ACCACGCCGTTGACAGCCGCATTGGTAGAGTAGGCAGCATTAAAGCCTTCAATAGTGGTCGGCGCGTTACCGGCCAATAGAACGCCTTCCCAATACACCAAGCCGGCCGGGTCGGCCGGACGTCCAAACGAAGAGATATACAATTCTTGCAGCACGGTCTGGTAATCGGATGCGGCAGCTTTGTCCGAACGAAGAAGTTGCTTGGACTGGGCAGTTAGGCTTGCCAATGAAGATTCATTTCCGCCGCAAGCGGACAGCGCGCCTACGCATGCGGCAATGAGAATGAGGGACTTATAGGTGCGGCGCATAAAATTCCTTGACGTTCTACTTGATTAGTTGCGTTGCCGGCAGCGTTGCAACAATCCCACGGACACGATGGATCGACACCGTCGTATCCGTGCGTCATTCCGAATGCTTATGCATTTCGTGATTGTCGTCTGTTGGCCTGTTGTAACTATCGTAAAAACACAGAGTATCATAGCCGAGATGAACGAAAGCGGGCGGCAGACCGTAAAAACCCGTGTAGTTCGCGTGATCACCGTGCTACGTCATGGTCATTGTGTCAAAATCAGTGATCTTGTAATATCTGCAACTATTGGATGGTCGTCAGGTGTTGGTTGTGCATGCGGAAGCCGGAAGGCATTGAGATGAAAGAGAAAATGGTGGATGAGGGCTTGCTGTTTAAAAACCGCGTGATGCTGTTGTCGCAGACTTTTTTTATCAAAGATAATCAGGCCGAGCTATTGTCATGCGCGCACAAATACGACTTCGATATCCTGTTTTTCGATCAGATGAGGGATTTCGTGGCGGCGGCGCAGGCGGACGACGGCGACGACTTGTTCGTCATCGATCTCGACGTGTTGTATAACATGCAGGACGACATGCAGCACAGCCGCAAGCAAACCATGTTTCTCAGCGATCTGTTGCAGCGGCTGCCGACTCGCCACAGCTACGTCTATTTGCAGACAGTGCGTCAGGGCGAACGCTTCCTGCTGCAACAGAGGCTGGTCGACAGCAATTGCATGGCTTATGCGGAAAAGCCGATTGCCAACGATGTATTGGTCGACAAGTTGTTTACGCTGTTCGCCCGGCACAAGCGTGGCGAGCCGAATACCATCGTCTACCTCGGCGAGCGTGCGTTGCTTGACCCTGTGCTGTTGGCTGCGCATCAGGTTGAATTGTTACAGCACAAGGACGCGCAAACCTTGCACCTGCAGGTGAAGGACGTGCAACCCGACATCGTGGTGATCGAAGACGCGCAATATCTGCGCACTGAGGCGGTCGTCCGCGTGCTGAAAAAGAATATCGAGGCCGACCCCAGCCGCGAGATCATCATGCTGCAGAGCGAGCCCGATCCGGTGCTGGCACGCCGCGCGTTCGATAGCGGCTTCGACGAAATCCTGATCGTCACCGATGCCGACGTGCTGACGCGTCAATTGTTGAACCGCATTGACAAGATTCGCGTCAACAAGGATTTGATCAGCAGGGACCGGGCGACCGGCTTGCTCAACAAGGTCGGTTTGCAGAAGAAAGCGCAAGATGCGATCCGCCGCGCGGCGCGCGACGGGCTGCCGCTAGCCTACGGCATCATCGACATCGACAAGTTCAAGACCATCAACGACACCTGGGGGCATTATTTCGGCGACATCGTCATCAAGCGCTTGTCGCTGGTGTTGTCGGCCCAGGTGGGCGCGCGGGATTTGCTCAGCCGCTTCGGCGGCGAAGAATTCGTCGTGCTGTTCTGGGATTGCCCGGCGGCGCGGGCGCAGCAACGTCTCGACGCCATGCGCCAGGCTTTTTGCGACATCTCTTTTGAGGTCAGCCCGAGTGACCGGCGGCACTTTTCGTTCAGCGGCGGCGTGGCCGCCTATCCGGCATGCAGAACCGAAAACGAATTGTTCCTCCACGCCGACCAGATGCTTTACCAGGCCAAAGAGAGTGGGCGCAACCGTATCTGCATGTCAAGTTAGCGTTTTACCGAACATCGATGCAAGCATCTGGGCGGAGCAAGTCACGCAGTCGTGCTGCGCGACATTGCTAAGCGCCGAGTGAGACCGCGTCCGTTCACGCGCCTTCCGGCAACACTTCCGGTTTGCGCGGGCGGCGGCTGCGCGCGGCAGGTTTGCGGGCTGGCTTGACTGCTGCCTCGGGCGCGACTGGCGTGGCTGGCGCGGGCGGCTCGTTGGCGGCCAGTGCTTCCGGTGCTTCCGGCGCCGCAGTGGACAACTGCGGCAACGCTGCATCCACTTTCTTTTCCGCCGGTTTGCGGCCGCCGCGCCCCTTGCGCCGCGTTTCATGCTTGCCGCCGATCTCCGCAGCGGCTTCCGCTCCCGCCGCGACTTCGAGCGAAGCCGGCACGACCGCCGGCTGCTCGGCCGCTGCTTCGCTGCCAACCGTTCCGCCGTTGCGGTAAACGTAAGCGCCCGATTTTTCGTCGCGGCCGAATTCGAGCAGGCCGCGTGCCTGGGCCTCTTCGAGCAGATTGCCAAAGGTGCGGAAGCCGTAGTAAGACTCGCTGAAATCGGGCTTGCGGCGC
>PKWO01000140.1 GCA_003132085.1 Oxalobacteraceae bacterium
TGATCTGAAATGCCGTTTTCAATTCGCTGGTGACGAAGGCTGGAATCAGTATGCGCAACGGCACGTCTTCCGGACCCTGCAATTGCGGATTATTGGACAGTTTCACATACAACGCCAAATCGGCTTGGCGGGTTTGCTTCATCATGAAGGTCTTGAGCGGCGCCACGCCTTTATCCAGCGCTTGTGTCATCGTGATCTTGTTTTCAGACAGCGGCTGATATGCATCGGTGTAAATTTTGTCGAACACCGGGCCCATGACGAACAAGGTCAGAAACAACGCAAGGCCGGTAATTACCTGATTCGGCGGCGCAGCTTGCGTGCCGATCGCCTGCCGCAGCAGCGACAGGACGATCACAATGCGCGTGAAACTGGTCATCATCATCAGCGCCGCAGGCAGAAATGACAGCGAGGTCATCAACAGCAGCGTTTGCAAGCTCAGCGAATAGGTTTGCCCGCCGCCGGCCGCGGGCGTACTGGTAAGCGCCGGCAGGCCGATTGCTTGCGCCTCCGCAAACAATGGCATGCTCAGCATCAGCAGCGGCAACAGGCCGGCCAGTACCCGCAATGCCGCGCGCGGGAGGCGGCGCGTGCGCGAGCCGCTATTGTTCGTCAATCTACTTCGCATTGCGTTTGTCTATCGTCCGTTTGAGCCAGGTCGAGAAGTTGTTTTCCGTCGACGCCATGGCAGGCAATTCCGCCTGTTCCTGGCGGGGCATGGTTGCGAGGGAGTTGACTCGTCCCGGCGCGACGCCCACCACGATCCACTGATCGGCGACTTCGACCACCAGTATGCGCTCGCGATTGCCGACGCTGACACCGCCGACGATCTTGATGGTGCTGCCTCCCGCCGCTTTCGCGATGCCGAAGCGCTTCAGCATCCAGGCGGACACCGCCATCATTGCCAACACGGCCAGCAGGCCGAGCAATACCTTGAACAGATTGACCGCCATGCCGCTGCCGGGCTGATCGGCTGCATAGGCGGTCGCCGGAAACAGGAGAGCCGCGCGGGCCAGCAACTGCAATCGCTTCATTTATTCAATTTCCGGATGCGTTCGGACGGTGTGATGATATCAGTCAGGCGGATGCCGAATTTGTCATTGACGACGACCACTTCACCTTGCGCGATTAGGCAGCCGTTGACCAGCACATCCATCGGTTCGCCCGCCATGCCGTCCAATTCCACCACCGAACCTTGGGCCAGTTGAAGCAGGTTTTTGATGGCGATTTTGGTGCGGCCGAGTTCTACCGTGAGCTGTACCGGGATATCGAGGATGAAATCGATATCGTTATGGGTTTCCCCCTTGACGCCGCCCGACAGATCTTTGAAGACGGTGGCAGTAGCCTCTTGCATTTTTAGCGCTGCGGCTTCGGCCTCGGCTTGTTCGGCAATTGCCGCACCCCAATCGTCTTCTGCTGCGATTTGGGATTCGTTCTCTTCAGCCATGTTCATCTCCTTGCGCGAAATCATTGGTGCTGTGGGTGATCAATTTCTCCACCCGCAACGCATATTGGCCGTTCAATTTTCCGTAGGTGCACTCCATGACCGGAACGCCGTCTACTTTGGCTTCAACGGTGGCAGGAACGGCGATCGGGATGACATCCCCGACTTTCATATTCAAAATTTTACCCAGAGACGATTTGGCGACGCCCAAGTCGACGATTATTTCCACCTCGGCGGTTTGAATTTGTTGCGTCATCAGGCGTATCCAGCGCTTATCCATTTCCAGCGTTTCACCCTGCAGACTGCTGGTCAGGATGTCGCGGATCGGTTCGATCATCGAGTAGGGGGTGCAGAAATGCATTTCCCCGCTGACTGGACCGAGTTCTATCGTAAACGTGGTGGCCACCACCACCTCGTTAGGGGTGGCGATATTGGCGAATTGGGTGTTCATTTCAGACCGGATGTATTCGAATTCGACCGGATATACCGGTTCCCACGATTTGGCGTAGGTCTCGAACACGATGTCCAAAATACGCTGGATGATGCGCTGTTCGGTTTGCGTAAAGTCGCGGCCTTCAACCCGGGTATGAAAGCGGCCGTCGCCGCCGAACAGGTTATCGACCAACAGAAATACCAGATTAGGATCGAACACCATCAATGCGGTTCCGCGCAACGGCTTCATGTGAACCAGGTTCAAGTTGGTCGGCACCACGAGATTGCGGATGAACTCGCTGTATTTGGATACCCGCACCGGGCCGATCGATACTTCGGCGCTGCGATGCAGGAAATTGAAAAGTCCTATTCGCAATAAACGCGCAAATCGTTCATTGATGATCTCAATGGTCGGCATGCGACCGCGGACAATGCGTTCCTGGGTAGCCAGGTTGTAAGGACGAACTCCCGAGCTGTCTTCCGGCTCGCGGTTTTCATCCTGATCGCCATTGACTCCCTTCAGCAGGGCATCGACTTCTTCTTGAGAAAGGAAATTGTCGGCCATGATGTTATTGGATCACAAACGAAGTAAAGAATACGTTGGAGACGCGCTGCGGCGGCCCTTTAGGAGGAGAGAATGATTCATTTACGGTTGCAATGATGTCATCGGTCAGTTTTTTCTTGCCTTCGATCGTTGAAATCTCCGCTGCCTTCTTGCTGGAAAGCAGGAATAGCAAACGGCTACGGACCTGCGGCATGAACGTTTTGAATAACTCGTCCTGGGCTTGATCGGGAACCTGCAGAGTGAGCGTGATCTGCAGGAACTGGTCGCCGGTTTCCGATTGCAGATTGACCGTAAACGGTTCCAAGACGACAAACACGGGTAATTTTGGGGGCTCGATTTTCGCTGCCGCCGTAGCTGTCGCAGGAGCGTTGCCACCCATGAAATACCATGCGGCGCCACCACCTGCGCCCCCCAATAAAACCAGGGCAGCGACGATCAGCAGAATCATTTTTTTCTTGGACTTCTTGGGCGCGGGTGCGTCCGCCAGCGGTTCTGGCGCAGTGGGCTTGGCCCCTGGTTTTGGCGCTACCTTGGGAACTGCTTTTGGGGCTGACGTAGCCATGGAAATTCCTCTCGCGCGACACTAGTGCATGGACTTCAGTCATTATCAGGAAAACGATGCATTCAGGATGCGTTGAACAGAGGGAGGAAGGTGGCGCATATTCAACCATCCCCCCACGGCGAACCCGCGATCCGCCTTCAAGCCTGTGCCGCATAACCCGATTTCGACTGACTTTGAGTTGGCTTGATTTTGCCTCATCATGAAGCCATTTTAAACCACAAGGAGCACATGGAAAATGAAGATTTTCTTCCGAGTAGTCCGATTGCTATTTGCGAGCCGGCAAAGATGTCTTTTGTTGCAGACGTTCGAAGATAGGGGGCATTGATGCTCGCCGCGAATACGGATCCGGCTGACGCAAACTGCTAGCGATTCCTCGTTAGCACGCTGTCCCTATGCAAACGTGTCAACCAAGCCCACACCGGCACTGGTGGTGGCAGCGCGCGCAATGGCAATTGGCGCCTTGTCGGTATCGATAGTATTGCTAAATCGACTCGAATTTTGCCCACCTTGGTCTCCGGAAGTGTTCTGTTGCTGTGCGAATCCCGAATTGACTGCGCTCTGGCCTAACTGGATACCGGCGTCGCCCATCATTTCGCGCAATTTCGGCATCGCCGCTTCCAGCGCTTGACGCACTTCAGGTTGGGCCGCCGTAAAGGTGACAGTCGCGTGCGAATTGGTGACACTCAACACCACCTGCATCGGTCCGAGGTCGGGCGGATTCAGCGTCAAGGATGCGCTTTGCTGTCCGCCGGCCACCATCCAGACGACTTTTTGCCCTAGCGCCTGATCCCAGCCCGCGCTTCCGACCGGCGGCGTGAGCTTGTCGCCCGGATTGCCCGGCAGGATTTGCGCGTTCGGCATTACTTGTTGCAGAACGGCGGTGGGCACGATGGCAGGCGCGGCTTGCGTGATCTTCACGGCGTTGGCATCCAACGCAGAGAGGCCGGCCTGAATGTCTTTTTCGGCGCCGGCGCTGATGTCGAGTGCGGCTTGCCCGGCGTTTCCTGCTTTGACGTCGTTGGCGCCGTTGGCACCGATACTTGCTATTGGCTGTTCGGCCTTGGCACTCTTGGAACGGGGGGCGCTGAGATCGGCGGCGGTTGGTTGGGTTGTCGAATCTGTCGGATTGGCGTCTTTGTGCCCGGTCGCCGGTGTGGGCAGGCCGACGCCTGTCGCGACAGCGGCGAATGGTGAGTCCGGGTTGGCAGGCGTGCTGCCATTTGCCACCGCGGTTTGGAAGTTATTCAGTGCGCTTTGTGCGCTAACGGCAACCCCGCCGACCAGTTTTCCGATAGACAGCGAATCAGAGGCGTTGGCAGTGGATGTGGATGCCGGTATGCTGCCGTTATTGGGATTTGTTTGCTGGACGTTGGCTACCAATGCCAGAATTTGTGCCGACCCGTTGCCGGTGTCCGTATTGGTATTTGTATTTGTATTGGTATTGGTATTTGTATTGGTATTGGTATTGGTATTTGTATTGG
>PKWO01000578.1 GCA_003132085.1 Oxalobacteraceae bacterium
CTCAGCGCGGCTCATTTCGGCCTGGTAGGGGCGCGGGTCGATGACGAACAACACATCACCCTTTTTGACTTCGCCGCCCGGCTTGAAATTGACTTCGGTAATGAAACCGCCAACGCGCGAGCGAATATCGACGCGCTCGATCGCTTCCAGGCGGCCTGAAAATTCCTGGGTTTCGGTGATTTGTTTTTCAACCACGCTAGCCGCCGAGATCGGCGGGCCGCCCGCAACTTGCACCTCAGGCACCTTGCTATTGGCCGAATTGCAGCCGTCCAGCCCCAAAACAGCAAGCCCGGCTAATGCCATTGCAGCAACCAAGGGCCGTGCCAGCGCCATTGTTTTATTATTGTTTTTCATGTTATTTCCCTTTATTATGAAAATATGTAATGAATTTGGCGAAACGATAATACATCGCGTCAAAAAGATGCTTGAAACAGCCGCGCCAAACGGCGCGTTATGAGGAACTAGCTTTGCCGAAGTTCCGGTCAGGCCGGAGGCTCTTGGTCCAGTCCGGCGAAAAAGCCGGCGATGGCGCCGAGCGCATGCACCCGACAAGCGCATTCGTTACGCGCGCCCGGTTCTTGCAGCGGCGCCGGCGGCAGGCGATGGACGGTGGTCTCGACGCCGCAACTGATTAGTTTGGCGCCATATTGTTCGGCTTCGTCGCGCAACGGATCGTCCTCGGCCGAAAGGATCAACGCCGGCGGCAGATTTTTCAGCCGGCTGGACTGCAGCGGCGAAGCGTATGGGTGAGTGCGGTCCGACGCGTTCGGCAGATAACCGCGGTATGCAGCGGCGCAGGCATCCGCCACCTCGGCCAGTTCCGGCGCCGGCATCGCGCGCATCGAGCAGGTGGTCAGGCCGGGGTCGAGCATCGGCATGATCAATATCTGGCCGGCCAACGCAGGGCCGCCGCGGTCGCGCGACATCAGCGCACAGACGGCAGCCAGATTCGCGCCCGCCTCAATGCCTGCCACGACCATTTGCTTACCTGTCCACCCGAGCTTGGTCTTGTTTTTTTTGGCCCAAACCAGCACCGCATGAGCGTCTTCAACAGCGGCCGGGAACGGATGCACGGTAGCCAGCGTGTAATTGGTCGCCAGCACGATTTTCTCCGGATTACTCTGCACCAAATGACGCAGGAATTGATCGGCTTCATCCAGATCGCCGGCAACGAAGCCGCCGCCGTGGAAAAACACGACCACGCTGTCCCGCTTAAGGCCCGCCGCCCCCGCTGTATAAACGCGCGCTGCTTGTGCATCAACGGCGCCGCGCACCTCGATATCGCGGATATTCAGCGGCAGCGCTGCGGACTCTGTGGCGCTCATTGCGCCACCGCCTGATGCATGCGTGTGATTGAGGTTGAGTGCGCCCTATCGTTAAGGCAAAGTGGATCGGCGTCGTTCACAATTAAATGCGTCAGCGCGTCGTAGCCGCTCGCCTCGGCTTGCGCAGCGTGCGAATATGCGTCGGTGGACAAGGTTCCGGCCAAAGCAAGCAAACACAGCGCCAGAGCGACGAACCCAATGACTTTATCCAGATGACCCATGACACTCTCCCATTTACTGCCGAACACTCTGCACTTCATGCTGCAGTACAGCAATCATAAACTTGTTCTACAATCCGATAAATAGCGCAATCTCGAATTGATTGTTCAGTATTTTGAACAATAAGGAAAAAAATGAACAAACTGCAAGCCATGGAAGTGTTCGTGCAGGTGGTGGATGCCGGCGGCTTCACCCGTGCTGCGGAAAACATGCAACTGCCGAAAGCTACCGTCTCGACGCTGATCCGATCGCTTGAAACGGCGCTGGCAGTCAAACTGCTGCACCGCACGACGCGCCAGATCAGCGTGACGGCCGACGGTGCTTCTTATTATGAACGCTGCCTGCGAATCTTGTCGGAGGTGCGCGAAGCCGAGGAATCTCTGTCGCGCACCCGGCAAAGTCCGAGCGGACGGCTGCGAGTGGACGCGCCGACTGGAATGGCGAGCGAAATCATCATTCCGGCTCTGCCCGATTTTTTCGAGCGTTACCCCGACATTGCGCTGGAACTGGGTTGTAGCGACCGGCCGGTCGACTTGATTGAGGAAGGCGTCGATTGCGCGGTAAGAGGCGGCAACCTGACCGATTCCAGCCTGATCGCGCGGCGCGTCGGCGTAATCAATTTTTTCACCTGTGCTTCCACCGGCTACATCGCCAAATTCGGGCGGCCGACGCATCCCAATGAACTGCTGCATCACCGTTGCGTCAATTATTTTTCGGCCAAGACCGGCAAGATTTACGACTGGGATTTCACCCGCGACGGCGAGCGCATACAGGCGCCCGTGCCGGGCAAGATCGCCGTCAACGACGCGAACGCCTACGTCAGCGCGGGCTTGGCCGGCCTCGGCATTATGCAGATGACGCAATCCATGCTGGCGCCGTACTTGGCCGATGGCCGGCTCGAACTGCTACTGAAAGATTGGAGCACCGATCCGCTGCCGATCCATGTGGTCTACCCGCAAAACCGCCATCTGTCGGCCAAGGTGCGCGTGTTTGTCGAATGGATCGCCGAACTTTTCGCCGGCATGCCCGAGATGCAGATCAAAGCATCCGCGCGCCCTTCCGCTGCCACCGCTTCCTTATAGCTGTAGCGGCTCGCGTTTCAAACCAGTCATGCTCGCATTTGAAGTCGCTTTCGACTCAAATTAACTGCAAATGTGCTTGCATTTATGGTCCAGTTTTTACCAGTTCTTCATCAAACCAAACGTCCTCGTGGCCAGGTGCCAGGAGGACTCGCCAGCCGAGTGCAAGTGCTACCAATCGCGCCGACGGCTATTTACCCTTCGTCTCCTTCAAACCACGGTTTTCCAGCATGGGTTCGATAATCGGGTCCCGCCCGCGCCACGCTTTGTACATATCGGCCAGATCCTCGGTATTGCCGCGCGAGA
>PKWO01000267.1 GCA_003132085.1 Oxalobacteraceae bacterium
CATTTTTGAGGCGGCGGCAAACTTCATAGCCGTCCATCCCCTGCATGCACACATCCAGCAAGATGAGTTGGGGTTGGGTTATTTGACAAAATGCAAGCGCTTCACGACCGTTGGTTGCGATCGAAATTTCGCAATCGTCACGAAACATCTGATAAAGAAGCTGCCGGTTGCTGGGCTGGTCGTCGACGATGAGTATCAGCGGCTTACCTAGTGGCGCGACCAGCGGTTCAGCCATCGCCGTTGAGAAAAGTGGCATCATGGAATGTACCTCCGAAGGCCGCCGCTTTGAGCGGGTGCTTGTTTACAAATCATGCGATTCATGGAATTCAATGTCGGTTCCTTAGCAACCGTGCAGTGATGTTGCGGTAGCGGCGATGGGTAACCGAGGACGCCTGGCGAACCTGCGCGTTGTCGAATTACGCAATGGACGCTTCGCCATCAGTTGGGGTGCTGCCTTGAACGATGATCCTGATCATTTCCTTCATGACTTGAATAATGCTCGTGACCGACGTTACGCCTTCAGTCGCGCGCGCAATGGAGACTGCCTTGTCCGCTTCTTTCTGGCTTCTGGCTTTTCCGCTCAACAATACCGCGCCGCCGCTGTCGGTATCGACCTTGATATGCGTGAGGCTGCTCGGCTTTTCGCCGGCCAGGTTGGCCTTGACTTTGGTCGTTATGACCGAGTACTTGACGAAAGTCTGGCGGTGCGCACGGTCCGAGCCGCTGTCGTCGGCATGCGCGGCAACCGCAGACAGCAAGGTACCGATAACGAAGCAACTGGTTGCGAATATGGTTTTCATGGTCTTTCCTCTCGGGGGAAGTGGAAAGATTGAATGATCGGACTATCTGTAAAGAATATCCGTTCGTTGGCACACATAGCCCGGCACGCAGCGCGCATTTATTGCGCGATCCGGTTGAGAGTGCTTTATTGTGACGGATCTATGGCCGGGCAGGGTGGCAGTGTGCGCCGCAAGGGGAGCGATAATATAGCCTGAAAGCAGCCTGAAATCGCCGCTGCGTCTACCGGTTCGGTTCGAGGTCGCGCACCGCATGTTTTGCGGCGTCGATTGCGCGATCTATGTGGAGCAGGGTGCGCTGCTTGTGTTCTTCTGCTTCCGGGGGGGCTTCTTCGGCGAGGTCGCCTTGCGCCTTTTTCAGCAATTCAAGCGCGCGCTGCAGCCGGCCTGGCCGATCCAGGTCGGCGTCTTCGCGCCGGTGGTCACGCGGGTTCTTTTCATTTTCACGCACTGCTTTCAGTGTCTCGCCGATTGCGCGGTCGATTTCGGTGATGGCGGCCTCTTCCTTGATGCTGACCGCAGCATCGCCCGGACGGTGTTCGAGATTGCGGCGGGCAGCGCGCAAATCGGTCAGCGCGTGCAGGGAACCGGGCGAGGCGGGCAGGTCGGCATGGGCGGCGACCGGCAATAGTGCGGCGAGCAATACTGCTGCGGACAGTGTCAACTTCATGATGGCGACTCCCAAGTGGTATGGCCGAACCGGCCTTGCAGGTTCATCGACAGAAAATTATCTTGCTTATAATTTCAACGCTCCGCGCGGGAAAAGAGTGTACTTTATCCGTTACCGCAAGTGTAAGGAATTGTAAGGAATTGTATTTTGCCGGTTTTGCCGGTTTTGCCGGTTTTGCCCGCATGCCGAAATATTGCCGTTGAAAATTGCCAAGGAGAAATTTTAATGAAACGAGGTGGAGCGAAATTTCTCGGCGCCTTGCGGCTGGTGCTCTGCGCGGTGCTGGCGGCGGTTTTGCCGGCGGCGGCAATCCCGCCGGCTGGAAGTGGGCAGGTTGACCATGCTGCGCCGACGCAGGAGGCGGCGATCCTGAATGTAAATGTCTGCCGCCCGGCTTATCCGCGCGACTCGATGCGGCGCGGCGAACAGGGGGTCGTGAAAATGCGCTTTACGGTGGGCGTGACCGGCCACTTGGTTGGGTCCAGCGTGGTGAAGTCCAGCGGTTTCAAGGATTTGGATAGGGCCGCGCTTGATGCGTTGATTCATTGCAGCTTCAGGCAGGCTTACCGCAACGGCGTGCCGGTGCAGTCGACGTTTACGATGGAATACAAGTGGGTGCTGGCCCAATGACGCGAACTGCGTCAGCCAAGCTTGGACGCCGCATGGCCGTTGACGATTGCGCCGCGCGCTTGACTGGATGAAGCGTCAGGCGTGCCGCTGCAATAGGGGTGCCGGGGTGGACAATTGCGGTTAAGATCGAGATGTGTCAATTATGGGTGGTGCGTGTGTCCTCCAATAAGCCAGTCTGCGCGACTGGCTTTTTTTATGGCTATTTTTAGGAGTCGAGATGGCAATTCAACGATGCGGCGGCAGCCGCGACAACAGCAGGAATGCGGAATCCGGGATCAATACCAAGGTAACTGCGGCGAGCGGCGAGCCGTCGATCGGCAAGCGGCCGACGCAGCGCATCGGCGGTAAGTTGAACAACGGCACGGCGGCGATGCCGGGTGCCGGTGCGACGGCAAAGGGCGGACCGATCAAGACGATCGCTTCGCAGCCGATCAGCGGGAAGAACGGCAACCGGACGTCGGGCATGGGCGACGGCGACATCATCAAGGGGGTGATCTGATGGGCGAGGGATTTGTTATTTGCCTGGCGTGCCAGGATGACGGTTCGATCCAGGTGTTATTGCAGAACGCCGGCCAACCGGCGGACGGCGGCGATTCGGGCGGCGAATCGGGCAGCGATTCGGGCGGCGATGTCGGCGGTGCAGGGCCGGCCGGTGGTTCCGCTGCCGGCGGCAACTCCGGTAGCGTACAAGCGGGCGACGGAGAAACCGTGGATAACATCGACGATGCGCTGGATCTGGCGAAGCAATTGTATGCGCAACAGATGCAGCAGGAGTCGGGCGATTCGGGAGATTCGGGCGGTGCAGGGGACGATGGCGATGGCGACGAGCCGATGGCGCCGGCGGATGCCAAATCGTTGTGGAACCGCTTGGCTGCCAAGAAGGATGCGCAGCGGAACGCGAACTAGGTGGATGACTCGTCGCAGCCGCTGACGCCGAAGCGGCAACGTTTTGTCGATGAGTATTTGATCGACTTGAATGCGACGGCGGCTTACCGGCGTGCCGGCTATAGTGCTGCGGGCAATGTCGGCACCAAGGCTGCTTCGCGTCTGCTGCATGTGCCGGCGGTGGCGCAACAGGTGCAGCGGGCGATGGACAAGCGTTCGGAGGAGTTGGGGATCGATGCGCGCTATGTGCTGGCGACGATCAAGGCGACGATAGAGCGCTGCAGCCAGGCGGAGCCGGTGATGGCGTACGACAAGGAGGCGAAGGCGATGATGGCGACCGGCGAGTACAAGTTTGATGCGGGGGCGGTGCTGAAGGGGGCTGAGTTGCTGGGCAA
>PKWO01000412.1 GCA_003132085.1 Oxalobacteraceae bacterium
GCTCGCGACCGCGGTCGATATCGGCGACATGCTGCGCTTCGGCCGACAACTCAGTGTCGAGCAATACTGGCTGGCGGAAACCTTGATCACCGCGTGCAGCCTGACAGGCGCTGTGTTGACCCTGCTCGGACTGACGCGCGAACATGCCCCCAAGGCACGTCTTGCGCTACTGTTGATCGGCGCGGCAATCGCGGTTAAATCGTTGGCAAGGGCATTGTTTTTTGGCCCGGAAAGCGCCTTTTCCTGGCTGACGCCGGGTGCGGAAACAGGCTTGATGCTTGGCGTGCTCGTGTTGGCCGGCATGGTATTGGCCTCGCCCCGCGTGCAACGCCGGGTCGCGATAGCGATGCTGGCGCTAAGCCTGGCAGCGGTAAATGTGGCGCCGGCCAATCCGTATTTCATTGCAACCTTGCAAACCTGGGTGCAAGGACAATTCCTCAATTTCAACGGCGCCGCACAATTTTTGACCTTGTGGTGGCCATTGTTCGCATTGTGGTTTCTGTTGCATCGCACCGACCGAAGAAGATGAAGCGCGGATGGCACGAGTGCGCGGCTTGATCGCGGCCCGGCCTGATCGCGAATTGAAGGAGGTGTATCATCTCGCATCGGCTACTAGGCATTCACCATCATGAGCGACGACCTGTACTATCAGCAACACGTATTTTTCTGCATGAATCAACGCGAGGACGGACGCCCTTGCTGTACCGACCGGGGCGCGCAAGCGGCGCAAGAACATGCAAAACGGCGCATCAAGCAGCTTGACCTGAACGGTCACGGCAAAATCCGCATCAACAAGGCCGGCTGTCTCGACCGATGCGAAGAAGGCCCGGTCATGGTGGTGTATCCGCAAGGCATCTGGTACACGTACGTCGACACCCACGATATCGACGAAATCATCGACGTCCATCTGGTCGGCGGAAAAATTGTCGAGCGCCTGAAAATTTGATATTTGAACATGAATAGCCATACCCAATCTTTCTTTATCGACGGCCCCGCAGGCCAACTTCAGTGCGCGCTGGATTTGCCTGATGCGGCACTATTCCCCGCCCCGCGCGGCATCGCGCTGGTCGCCCATCCGCATCCGCTATATGGCGGCACGATGGACAACAAAGTGACGCAAACGCTGGCTCGGGCATTCGTCGCGCTCGGTTATGCAACCGCCCGCATGAATTTTCGGGGTGTCGGCAATTCGGCAGGCGTGCATGACGAAGGCCGCGGCGAAACCGACGACATGACGCTATTGCTTGCTGAGATGCAACAACGCTATCCCGATCTGCCGGTCGCACTGGCCGGATTCTCGTTCGGCACCTTTGTCCAAGCGGAATTGCAGCGGCGCCTCACCGAACAAGGCACTCCGGCCGAAAGACTGGCGCTGGTCGGCACTGCCGCAGGCAAGTGGGCGATGCCTGAAGTACCGGCCAACTCCATTCTGATTCACGGCGAGTTGGACGACACCATACCGTTGATCGATGTATTCAACTGGGCCAGGCCGCAAGACTTGGCGGTGATCGTCATTCCCGGAGCAGATCATTTTTTTCACCGGAAATTGCAACATATTAAGAATTACGTGGTTGCATTGTGGCATTGATGGGTTGGGCCTGGAGCCGGCCGAAATAATGTCCCGCGCTGAAAACGGAACTAAACGACTCCGTTTTCGGTCGAATATTGCGCAATTCGAAGGCCTCAGTGATGGCCGGCGCTATAATTCACCTCTTTTTCAGCTTACCAATCAGGTCCCAAGCCGTCATCGGCACCGAAATGCACACTAATTCCATGAAAAAATTGATAACGGCCCTGGCCGCCACTTTCTTGTCAGTTTCCGCCGCTGTTGCGCAAACCGTTCCCGCCCCCACCATCGCCGCCAAATCCTGGCTGTTGCTGGACGCCACCAGCGGGCAAGTGCTGGCATCGCAAAACCCCGATGCCCGCGTCGAACCGGCGTCGCTGACCAAAATCATGACGGCCTACCTGGTTTTCGAGGCGATTAGGGACAAGAAACTCGAACTGAACCAGATGATCAATGTCTCGGTGCATGCGTGGAAAGTCGACCCCAGCAGTTCCAAAATGTTCATCGACCCTGCCACGCCGGTCAAAGTCAACGATCTGCTGTATGGGTTGATGGTGCAATCCGGCAATGACGCGGCGGTCGCGCTGGCGGAAGCGGTCGCCGGCACCGAAGAGACTTTTGCCACCTTGATGAACCGCGAAGCGGAACGCATGGGCCTGAAGTCGACCCACTTCAGCAATCCGCATGGATTGCCAAGCCCGAACAATTACTCAACCGCGCAAGATTTATCGATCCTGGCATGGCATGAGATCGTCGATTTCCCCGAGTTTTATAAAATTGATTCGGTCAAGGAATTTACCTATAACAGGATCACCCAACCGAACCGCAACCGCCTGCTCTGGCTGGACCCGACCGTTGACGGCCTTAAAACCGGTCACACCGAAGGCGCCGGTTATTGCATGATCGCTTCCGCCAAACGCCCGAACGGCAAGAACGGCGAACGCCGCCTGATTTCGGTGGTGCTGGGCACCACATCGGACCAATCTCGTTCGCAAGAGAGCCAAAAGCTGTTGAACTGGGGATTCCAGAATTTCGACACCGTAAAGTTGTATGCTAAAAAGCAGGCGTTAGCCACCGAGGAAGTCTGGAAGGGAAGCCAAAACCAGATCAAGATCGGCTTTGACCATGACGTATACGTGACGGTGCCCAAGGGCGTCGGCGACAAGTTGAAACCGGTGCTGGTTCACAAAGATCCATTGGTGGCGCCGGTGGCCGAGGGAAGCCGGGTAGGAACCTTGACGTTGATGCTGCCCGACGGCAAGCCGTTGACTGAATTGCCGGTGCTGGCGCTGGAACAAGTGAATCAAGCCAGCATTTTTGGACGCGCCTGGGATTCCGTTCGCTTGTGGATAAAGTAATTGGACGGTCGGGCTATTGGGAAAGGCGCGCATGGCCCCATCTATAAGCGGTAATAGATAGCGGATCAAGCCGGGGGGGTTGCCCTGTAGATTGCGATGCCGAAGACCTGTCGTGTGACGCCGCTACCCCCATCAGACGCCAAGTAAGAGTTAACACAATGCCTACACCGACCGAAAGCCTGATCGAATATCCGAGCGAGTTCCCCATCAAGATCATGGGGGCGATGCAAGATACATTTGCGCAAACCATTGTCGAACTGGTCGTGCTGCACGACCCGACCTTCCACGCCGGCAAAATGGAAATGCGCCCGTCGACCAAAGGCACTTACCTGGCGCTGACGGTAACCGTCAGCGCCACCAGCCGCGAGCAGCTTGACAACCTGTATCGCGCACTCTCCTCGCACCCGATGGTCAAAGTGGTGTTGTAGCCACGCCAAGGCGTTACTGCTGCGGTAGCTCGCCTTGCGGCCACACCGCCTGTTGTTTGAACTGTGCCGCTTCAGCCAGCAACCACTCGCGAAACGCGCGTACCTGCGGTTTTAGCGACCCCTGCTGCGTATAAGCGAGGTAATACGCATGCGGGCAAGGCACGGCCACGTCGAACAAGCGCACCAACTCGCCCGCAGCAATTTCCTGCATGGCAATCACGTGGCGTGCCATCGCTATGCCGTTGCCCGCAGCCGCCGACCGTATCAGCATTGATGAGTCTTCGAATCTG
>PKWO01000027.1 GCA_003132085.1 Oxalobacteraceae bacterium
CTTCCGCGCTGGAACCGGATGGCGTTGATCCGGCGATACCGCCAAACGAATACAGCAAGGTACCGGTAACAGGGCCGGATTGCGCTATGTACTTGAGCGCATTGTCTTGACGCATCATCGAGTCGTTGCCCGGATTCCCGGTGCCATAATAGGTGGCCGCCGAGGAGACCAGCCCACTCGAATTGAGCGACGTGTATTGCAAGTTGGGATTGAACGATGAGAACCGTCCATCAACGGCATCAATGTCGTCGATAAAATCCCGCAACACGCTCTGCTGCCGGCCAAACAAAACCGTCCCGAACGGAGTAGCCAGACCGACAAACGACTGCCGTTCTAAAAACTTATCCGCAGACGTTGCAGAAGTGTCTTTGCCGGTTCCTAAATTCGGATTGATGCTTCCGGTATTGGCATATAGCTCCGTTTCCAAGGTAAAAACCGCTTTGTATCCGCCGCCAAGATCTTCACTGCCGGCGAAGCCGAAACGCCCTGACCGATCGACCCCGCTGGCCAAGCTCGCCGTGTTCCCGGTACTGGCTGACGGTGAAGAGGTCGCTGACAAACCGAGACCGGATCCATAGCGCGCCCCCAGATCGATAGTCCCATATACGGTGACGTTGGTTTGGGCGTGCACAATGCCGGAAGCCATGGCGACCAGCGTGGCCGCAAAATAATCTATTTTCATTTTATCCCATAAAAAAACATTAAAAACACGCGGGACAGATCACCGTCACTAGATAAACAGGGAGTTGCGTCGCGCAATGGGAAAGAAGATTCGCATCGGCAATGCTATATTCAGAACGAATAATTTCGCGTTTCCATATGCGAAAATTTAACAGACGAAGATCAGCGAACAGTGTTCAGTGCGCAATTGAACGCTGGAAGATTGACGGGTGACAGTACGTGCGGGGTGGCCGAAGCGAGCCGACAAAAGTGGAGGGACCTACAAGAAGGCTTGCCAGCAGTAAGTAGTACGAACACCCGAGATACGTGATGATAAAAAGGCTAACAGCGCGCCGCTCATTCGCCGTTAGCCTAGGAGCGCGCCAGCCAGCTTTTATTTACCAACCGGCGGCGATCGATTTTTTAGGAAGCCAGTATCAAGGAATACCCTGTTCGTGCTCTTTCGGATTGGGCGCGACGTAGACCTTTACCTTGTGAGTAAGAACGCCTGCAGGAGCGAGTGTACTAAGGTCGTAATAGTAGCTGTTGCCGTCGAACTTCACCGCAAACTGCTTATCGCCAACCTTGAAGAGAACCGTGTCGTTTTCGAAGACGTTGACACTCTTGGTCGTTTCTTTAATGACGACCATTTTGTCAGCCGCCTCCGGCGTCGAGACGCTAGGAGCCAGACTGGGTTTGGCGGCGACCGTGCCGGCGAACAGACCGAGGGAAATTGCAACTACCACTGCGCTAGTTTTAAACTTCATGTAGACCTCCGTTTAGATTATTAACCTCTATGTCTCCGTATATACCCTCGCCAAGCCGGGTCAACGAGATCCCACCATCGAGAAAGCCCGAATGCGCCGCATGATTCACCCCCCTATCGACGCCCAATCCAGCCGACGATCAACAGCAGATGGCTATGGCAAACCGCCCCCTCCCCCTACCTTGATCATTGCGCCGAAGCCTATCAATGTAGTTGAATATGGGGCAAGTCTGCTTCACATTACTATAAAGAAGAACCGCTAGTCAAGGTGGAATTCGGCAGAATGAACCATATGAAACATCCGGTATTGTATCGATGCGAAGCTCTCTGCGCGAACCCGGGTAGCCGCCATTCATGGTTCTGCGTTCGACTTTTTTAGTCTAATCGCGCACGTTACTTAAGTACGCCTCTCTCGATCGTCAATAAAAAAGGGGAAAATCATCTTTCCCCTTTTTTATCAAACCCGTGAAACCTGCATTAGAACTTCACGCGCAAGCCTAGAGCAGCGCCGGTACGGCTTGTGTTGCCGCCCAGCGGCGCACCGACAAATCCCATGATGGTGTTGGCATCGCCGATTTCACCGCCGCCCAGAGTAGTGCGATCGATGTCGAAGTAGATGTCGGTACGCTTGGACAGATTGTAATCGGCGATCGCATAGATAGTCGATATCCTGCCGTTGTCGCCCAATGAAGATTCGTTCTTGACCGAGTCGTACATGTAGCCGACCGTGTAGCCCATAGCCGGCGTAGCTTGGAACAACACACCTGCGGTCCACATGCCGTCTTTACGCTGACGCGTATTGCCGCTATTGCCCATCATGCTAGTATTGGCCAGCGGCCCACCGCTATTTGACGCTGCTTTTGCAAAGCCTGCATCGCGCTTGGCGTCAAAGTATTGCAGGTACAACGTCGCCGGTCCGGCAACGAACGAACCTCCCACGCCGGCAATCGTTGCTTCAGCTGAATTTGCATCTGTTGACTGCTGATACACGCCACCTATGCTGAACGGGCCTTGCGTATAGGCCAGCGAAAAACCCGTTGTCACACCGATACTGGTCTGCCCGGCTTGACCGCCAATCGAGTACTGCACTTCTGCAGTAACCGGGCCCCAGGTATTGCTGTACTTCAGCGTATTGTCGAAGCGCAGGCCATAGATGAACGCCTCCCACTCATTTTCATTGAAGTTACCGACACCCAGGGGATCGTAGTTGCCCAACAAGTCAAATGCGAGACCATATTGACGACCAGCATCAAGCTCACCCCACGATTTATCCTTCAAACCGACGAATTCCTGACGTCCGAATAATTGACCTTGTTGGTCGAAGGCACCGTTGTTGCTATAAAAGCCGTTTTCCAGCTTGAACACGGCGGCGGTACCGCCACCCAAGTCTTCTTCACCTTTAAAGCCGATACGAGGTCCCTGGAAAGCGCCTTCGGTCAAGGCAGTTTGGCTACCGACTGTGCCGTTCGCATTAACTTGGTTCGTCGTGTAACGTACGGTGGTATCAATCACACCATACATCGTCACGTTCGTTTGGGCGAGCGCGCCTGTGGTTACGAGCGCAGCAATGAGGCCAACTAAAATCTTTCGGTTCATATGCATTTCCTTTTATTCAACTAAATCCGAAATGGATAGACCCGAGTTTACCTGCAATGCCAACAAAGTTGGTTGATTCGTCTCCTATTTACAACAAATCAACATGTCAATCCGACCAAATGCCCCCAGCATGATAATGGGCAATATATGACCGATAGATAATCGGCCGCCGCAATAGGCTCGCCATTGTTTCTGAATCAGGAATTATGCATTGTATTTATTCGGCTTTTTCGTCAAAGACGTAAAGTATAAAGTGGTCTCCATCGTGAGCACACCAGCAAATTGAAGTGCGGCTCACCGAGGTATAACCCTTCGGGCTGCAGGTTGCCTGAACCACCTAGCCGGAAATCGTTATTAACTTTACATCTTAGGGAAATCAACATGAACGCCAAACAATTAATCGCCGCTGTCTTTGTATTGTCCGCAGCCGGTGCTGCGTTTGCACAACAGGCTGAAGTCAGCAATGTCGTTTCGACCAAAACACGCGCGGAAGTGAACGCTGAATTGCAACAAGCTCAAGCAGATGGCAGCGCCACAACCTACGGTTTCCTGGGTTCGGCAAAACCAGTCGCTGCCGCAGGAAGTGTGACGCAGGCGCAATCGGAGAATGTCATCGTCCGCGGAAAGACGCGCGCTGAAGTACTTGCCGAGCTACAACAAGCTCAAGTGAATGGTACTGCTATGCCAACCAGCTTCGTGGCTTTCGATACTCCGTCAGTCTATGCAAGAAATAATGTCGCGACGTCAGCCGTTGCCCATAAGTAAACGCTTCCGAACCGGCGCCTAAGCCTGCTCCCAATAAAAGCGCCACCTGTTACGGTGGCGCTTTTATTTGTCGCTACACAACGGTGCACGGCAACTTCGCCGCACCGGAGGCTACTCTTAGAAAGAGTGCTGTACGCCTACGCCGAAGTAGAGCGTGGAAGTTCCGGCACTTGAGAAGAAGCCTGACGGCACGTATACCCCGCCGATACCCGCGCTGACTCCTGCATTGGCGTCTGCCTTCACGTCAACGAGCTGCCCGTAGATTTGGGTGCGTTTTGACAACGAATAGATATCCAACAAGGCGATCTCGGAAGTCTTACCGCCGAAGCTGGCGCCCGTGTCTTTCGCATCGTAATAGGATATGTTGATTTTATTGGCAGCGCTTGGCTTCCAATCCAACCCAACACCCCAGCTCTGCACGTCGGAAGTAGCATTGGCTACGCCAAGCAAAGCCCCGGCAGAACTTCTGAATGCCCCATACTGGCCGCGCACCGCGAAAGCCCCGAAATCATAACCCAATCCAACGACGCCGATTTGGCTTGAACTGCCACCGATGGCCGGGTTGGCGTTATTGTTCTTCGCGTAGCTGCCTGAAACGATAAAGCCGGCTTTGCTGTACGACGCGCCGATCGATTCCGTCGAGTTGGCCGAGGTACTGCCGGCGACACCGCCGAAGCCATACTCCAGACCTAGATAGAGTCCATTTTTTGCATAGGTATAGGTGAGTGAATTGTTGTCGAAAATACCGCCTTGCAATGAAGTCGCTCCGGCCGGGTTTAGCCCGCTACCGTTGAATACCGTAGCCAAGATCCAATACTCCAGCATGCTAAAGGAATCGGTGAGGCCGCGTGGCTCGGTCGAAATCGAAGCGATCAATGCGGGGTCGACCTGCAGACCGGCGCCGACGCTACCCCAGTCAGCACCGCTGAGCGTAACTTTTGCCTCACGTCCAAATATATTGTTTTGCGTAACGCCAGGGCTATTGTGAGTGCCGTTGCCGGCGTTAAAACCGCCTTCAAGGTTGAAACCGGCAGACAGGCCGCCGCCGAGATCTTCGGTTCCCTTAAAGCCGTAGATGCTCGGGAGTATCGGTGCGTCAACAAAGGAAGTTACACGCCCCCCCGCTCCAGTACCGCCTGTCTTGCTTTGCGTCATAACGCTGGCATCGATAATGCCATATAGCGTAACTGAAGATTGAGCGTGTGCGACAGACGCCAATGCGCTCAACGCGATGAATGAATATAGCGATTTTTTCAAAATCTAGTCTCCTTTGTAATTTTCTATTATAAAAACGGTCATTCTTCTACTACGCTGTGGAATGCTTCGAACTCCTCTCAACCCATTCACACTTAAAGTCTATTCCAGATTTTGCGCCAGCCTATGTTTCTTGCTAACCAACCGTAGTTTTTCCGTACCCGTGTGTGGCATTTTCGCAACAATTTTAACTTTAGCTGACTGCTCTATTCCTGCGTATAACGATGCACAACCGAAAGCGCGCACAAAAAAGCCACTCCGAAGAGTGGCTCTTTTGTTACGCAAATTGCTTTATTTCTACGGTCTGAATTCAGCTGGTAGCACTAGGCCAACCGTGAATTAGAACGAATGTTTCATGCCAGCGCCGACAAATCCATTACTGTCGCTGCCGATGTATCCATTCGCAAACCCGCCATCAACCTTGTTGTACATGTAACCGGCATACAGGTGAGTCCGTTTCGACAATTTGTAGTCACCTAGCAACGAGTAAAACTGGTTCTTGCCGCTGCAAGTTGCTACGTTTGTGCCGGTTGTGCAAGGAGCAGCAGCCGACGCGTAGTTGTTCTGCTTGACGTCGTAATACGCAACCGTGGTGCTAAAGGCAGGTGTCACATCGTAGGTCAACCCTACAAAATACACATCAAAAGTCTTCTCTATATTGTAAGCGGTTACGTTGACCGCAGCACCAACCGGGTAACCCAACGCACTGGTAATTCCCGCATCAAGGCCTGGGTTCGACGGATTGTTGAAGTTCATCCGTTCGTAACCGCCGCGCAACTTGAACGGATCCATCTTGTAGCTGGCAGCCAGCATATAGGATGTCGTGTCGGCAACCGTGATATTCACCGCGCCTGCAGTAGCGGAATTTGCTGCAGAAATTCCGTCCTTAACAGCCGAATAGGTTCCCGAAACGCCGAATGGGCCATTTTCATAGCCGAGATTAAACTGAAACTCGGATTGCGCATTGGTCGAACCCGCTTGACCGCCTAACTTGTACAAAGCGCCGACATTGATGCCGTTGGATTGGAATTTGTACTTGATGCTATTGTCGATGCGGAAGTCTTCAGTGAAGCCGCCGCCGCCGTAGGAACCGGAATAGCCAAGTGGAGAAAAGGTTTGCGACCCTTCCATCGGATCATAAGCGAGCAATGTTTCATAGCCAAAACTGTAGTTGCGACCCAAAGTCAGCGTACCCCAGGACGAAGCCAAGCCGACGTTAGCCTGGCGGTTAAACAATTGCCCAGCCAGTGAACTGTCGCCGGAGACAGTAGACTGCGCCGTGGATTTATTGTTTGCCAGCGATGCCACGCCGTTCGCAATCACGCCGTTGGGCGAGTTGAAGCCGGTTTCCAGCGTGAAAACAGCTCTCAGGCCACCGCCAAGATCTTCCGATCCTTTGAAGCCGATGCGGGATGGCGACAGGCCGCCGTTGAACATGCCTGTATCCCCTCCGCCGGTGTTGCTGCCGGCTTTGGTTGCCACTGGACTCATATTAACCGGGAAATTAGAGTCTTCGCTCAGCGAATGCTGTGAGTGACCGACGCCAATATCGATGATGCCGA
Source organism: Oxalobacteraceae bacterium (assembly GCA_003132085.1). GTDB lineage: Bacteria > Pseudomonadota > Gammaproteobacteria > Burkholderiales > Burkholderiaceae_D > PKWO01. Next base: position 6,604 of record PKWO01000027.1, read on the forward strand.
ATATCTCAACCGAAGACGGGCTAGCCGTTTGTGCAAACGCGCCATTCGCCGCGAGCAACATGC
>PKWO01000289.1 GCA_003132085.1 Oxalobacteraceae bacterium
GCGGGACGGCGCCGCCCATCAACAGACATTTGCCTCCCCTGCATCCTACCTAAGGCGGGAAGCGCGTGGTTTGGCCGGCGGCTCCCCTTGGCCCTGCGATTTCGGCCCCGACCTGTCGCGCGGTTTCAGGGCACTCAAGACCTGGTTTACGATACAGGTCTATGGCACTGAAAAACTGGGACAAGTCATCTCCGGCACCTGCGCGCTGGCGCAGTACATGAAGCAATGCATTGAGGCTATCCCTGCACTGGAATTGCTCGCGCCGGTGTCGCTGAATATCGTTTGCTTTCGCTACCGCTGCACGGACGCGGAAACCGACCGTATCAACGCGGACATTGCGGTAGCGCTGCAGGAATCGGGCATTGCCGCACCATCGACTACCGTCATCTCGGGCCGGCTGGCGATACGCGCGGCAATCGTCAATCACCGCACCAAGCCTGCCGACATCGACGCACTGATAAAAGCGACGCTCTCGTTTGGCGCTACCATCTGCAAGACTGCATAGAAAAGGAACTCACGGTGACTCTCACGCAAGCAACCACCCCAAGCCCGGAAGACAATCTCCCGCAAGCGCTGATCGGCCTGGCGCCTTTGATGAGACAGGCTTTTTCCGGGGTAGACCTGCGGCCGTTCGGCACACGTCTGGTGCAACGCGCAACCCAATACCCGCGCGATGCCAACACGCTCATGGATCTGTCTACCGTGCTGCAATTGATCGGGAATCGCGAACTGGGCTTGGCCGCCCAGGCGCAGGCCTTGAAGCTTCAACAGCATTATCATCTGCCTGCCGCCACCGGCCATGCGGGTATCCGCTTATTGGCCATCGTCAGTGCGGGCGATTTGATGGCGAATACGCCGTTGGAATTTCTGATTGAAGAATCCGATGTAGCGTTGGACCTATTGTACGTTGCCGCGAACTTGCCGCTGCCGTCGCCCCTCCCCGAACATGATCTGGTGTTCGTCGCTCTCGGCGAATCGGATCAGAATCGCCCTTTGCTGGAGCATATCGCGCAACAGGCGAAGTCCTGGAGCCGCCCGCTGTTGAACGCACCGGAGCGGATTGCCCACCTGTCGCGCACTGGCGCCTGCGCGTTATTGGGAGCGGCAACAGGTATCAGCACGCCGGTTTCGGTGCGCATACCGCGCGCCACGCTGGAACAGATAGCCGATAAGGAACTGGCAATGTCCGCCGTCTTGCCGGACGGCGATTTCCCGGTGATCGTCCGCCCGGTCGGATCGCACGCCGGTCAAGGCCTCGACAAGATCGACGATGCCGACGCCGTTAAGAGATACTTGCATACGGCGGCCGCCGATGAATTCTACGTATCGCGCTTCGTCGACTACCGCAGCGAGGACGGCCAGTTCCGGAAATATCGCATCATTCTGATTGAAGGCCGACCCTATATCTGCCATATGGGAATATCCCAGCATTGGATGATCCATTACTTGAATGCAGGCATGACCGACAGCGCCGAAAAACGCGCTGAAGAAGCACGCTTCATGGCGGATTTCGACACCGGTTTCGCGTTACGCCACGCACCAGCGTTCAAGGCCATCACCGAAGCCCTGAAACTCGATTACGTCGGCCTCGATTGCGCGGAAACCGCGGACGGCAAGCTGCTGATTTTTGAGGCCGATAACGACATGATCGTGCATGCGATGGATCCGGTAGATATGTTCCCGTATAAGCAAGCGACAATGCGTAAAATATTCGATGCCTTTCACGCAATGTTGCTCAACGCAATCAGGCGCGGGCGATGTAACGATATCGAAAATGAGTGAAAGTGAAAAATTTTCCACGCATAGGCATTGAAACTTGAAGAAAAATGAAATCCGGCCGTCAACGAGGGGATAGCTGACGTTTTTCCCTTAAGTCTCTCAAGTTTTACATTTTTACTCCCGCGCAGGGAGAGGTTTTCGTATGCAGTTGGTGGCATGAGTAAATCAGATTGCCATAACGTGCGTGTTCAGCCAGAGAAAGGCCAGTAGCAATGACTACCATCAAACTTGAGCCAAGCGTATTGTCCGAAATACACGATATGCAGCTCAGTAATGTAGAAGCGCTGCCCTCAACCGAACAACTTTTGACGGAAGGCGGCGATGCCCGTATCGTGCTGGACGCGGTGAGCGGTGTTAACAAGTACGGGTGTTCGCCGCTGCCGGACTCTGGCATGGTGGCGCTGGGCTCGTCCACAGCATCGATCATATCGGCCGAAGGATTTGCCGCGGCTGACCGTCTGCGCAACAGACTGCAACATGCGGCTGCCACCGAATCGCCGATTGCCATCTACACAACGGAATTAAATCGCATCCGACGCGAACTGGTGCGTCTGTGCGGCGTATCGGATGGATCGGGCATTGATGTCGTGTTTGCCGCCTCCGGCACTGATATACATCTGATTGCGGCCCAGGCTTTCGGCAGCGGCGAAACAACATCGCCTCTGGTGATTATGGTCGATCCAAACGAAACCGGCAGCGGGGTTGCGGCGGCGCTAGCCGGTCGCCACTTCAGCTCACACTCTGCGCTTGGTGAATCCGTTGTGGCAGGCACCGACATTACGCGTGCAGCCCAGGTTGAAGTGGTCAGTGTCGCATTGCGCGACGCCAACGGCGTGGCGCGCGCGGCCGCTGCGATCGACGCCGATTTTGAAGCACTGGCGAGCCAAGCAGCTGCCGACGGACGGCGTATCTTGCTCATACTGATAGACGGTTCCAAGACCGGCACGATCGCGCCCACCACGGCCTGCGCGTTAAAATTACAACAACAATTTGCTGGACGCATCGATATTATGGTCGACGCTTGCCAGTTCCGAATTGCTCCAAGCACCGTGCGCGCCTATTTGCAACGCGATTTCATGGTGGTGCTGACCGGATCGAAATTCGTCACGGGACCGACATTTTCGGGAGCCTTGCTGATTCCGCCAATGTGTGCGCGGCGCCTGCGGCGCCATCCAATTCCGCTGGCGCTGCGGGCCTATTCCTCGCGCGCCGATTGGCCGCAAGGCTGGACGCCGGCAGCCGCGCTTGAACCAATCGCCAATTTCGGCATGTTATTGCGCTGGGAAGCGGCGTTGTCGGAAATACGCGCGTTTCGCGCAGTGCCGGAGGCCCAAGTTATCAAGTTCCTTACAGCGTTTGGTCACGCGGTTCAAGAGAAGCTCAAGAATAGTCCTCTGCTCGAACCGTTACCGCTTCCCACGCTTGACCGACATCCGTTGACCGGCAGAAATAGTTGGGACCATATCCCGACTATTCATCCATTCCTATTGTTTCGCCCAGACGCCGCAACTGGAAGAAGCCCACTCAACCAAGATCAGACGCTACGCGTCTATCAACTATTGCAGACGGACCTGTCCAAACGCCATGAACTAGGCTTCGGCAAATCCAACGACCGCTTGGCTGCCTTGCGTTGTCAATTGGGTCAGCCTGTCGCGTGCGGCCGCCGAGAAGGTGTTGCGGTCAGTGCATTGCGGGTATGCGCGAGCATGCGGCAGATCGTGCAGGCAGCCGCCCATGACGGACGCGATGCTGAATTGATGATTGAAAATGCAATGGCGGCACTAGATAAAACCGCGCTACTCGCAAATTCATTCGCGAAATGACAGGGTTAGCCCCGAGAACATCGTAGTGGATCCCGATTTTTGACGGCAAGCCGCCACCGATATACCTGTGCAAGGCCACCAAACTCATCCCGACGCCCCTTGCTAGATAATTTCCTGACAGAAATAAAAATAGTCACACAATGTTTCCATACGGGAATATAATGAGGTCTATCTGCCGACCTAACCACCGTCTGCAATGTGCGCTGACCCCCTGCGCCGGCGCCCGCCAACAAGCCGCCTGAATCCAGCTCCATCAGCTCCATCAATAAAGTATTTTTTCGGTAAACCCTAAATTTTTAATTTGTTTTGCCGAAAAGGAATATGAGAAGCGCTAATACGCTCGAAGACCAATGGGTTTTCGACGGAAGAGTTGGGTTATTCAACTCTACAAATTAGAGCAGTGGAATTAGATCCAAGAGTTCAATAAGCCGTTTTTGCAGTTGATTGTTGCAAAAGCCATATTCGGTAACTACAACACAACAATATTGGAGTAGCAACATGAGTTCATTCATAAGTTCGTTAAGCACGGCGCAAATTCAGGCGCTGACAACAAAACAAATCGGACTTTTTGCTACTGCTGATGTTGCGGCGCTCGGCACAGATCAGGTTGCAGCGTTAACCACTGCGCAGATCAACCAAGGTTTTAGCACACAGAACATTGCTGCGCTGACCACCGCGCAAG
>PKWO01000166.1 GCA_003132085.1 Oxalobacteraceae bacterium
TTTCCCCAAAACGCACTCCCCACTCGCGCCTGCGGCTGAATAGTCACTGTGGCCCTACCCAAAAAAAGCCTGGCAACTTCAGTTGATGTTGGCGATGTAATGCGAAATATTGATGATGTCGTCGTCGCTCAACGTCTGCGACACCGCGGCCATATTCCCCGCATCATTGGTCCGATTGCGTGCCTTGAAATCGGTGAGCTGCTTAAAAATATAATCGTAATGCTGACCGGCCAGCTTCGGAATCTCATTTTGTCCTTTCATGCCGCCGAGGTGGCACATCGTGCAAAGCACTTCCTGCGACTTCGCAAATCCCAGCTTCACGCGTTCCGGGTCCGCATTGAATTTGATGCGCAGCGGCTGTTGATCGGCAAAATAGGCGGCCACGTCCTGCATGTCTTCCTTTGACAGATTGGCCGCCATCGGCGTCATCATGGGATTCTTGCGGGCGCCTTCCTTGAAATCTTTCAACTGCAAATAAATGTAGCGTGCGCTTTGCCCCGCCAGAACCGGAAACGTCGGAACCGCCGAATTTCCGTTAGCGCCATGGCAGGGGATGCAGGCTTCCGCTTTTTTCTTGCCGGCTTCGATATCGATCGCGTGGCTCTGAAAGGAGCGCGTGGCCAGTATGGCAAAAAGAATGTGAGCAGGCTTCATATTTTTCGGTATCCGATACCCAGATAGAAGGAAAAAGAGACTGCATCGCAGCCCGGCCGTTAACTTAACGTGCCGCGTAGTTCACAAAAAACCGCGCGCGGTTTGGGTTTACGGCTTTTTATATCGAGCAAGAATTACCTTCCAAAGAAAACCCCGCGCGAGCTAAGCTCAGTGCGGGGTTGAGCAAGGTCTTCGTGCCGCCGTCAACAGGTAAAGTAACAAACCAACGTTGCAGCAGTCTCTTTTTCAGTTAAATCGAACGCGAAATAACGTTATAAAATCCGCTTACAGACCGAATACAAACACGCTATTGCCGCGCTTGAAGTCCATCTGCGAATTGCCGCCGGCGGCCACGGCGATGTACTGCTTACCATTGACCGAGTACGACACAGGCGGTGCATTGACGCCGGCGCCGCACTGGAATTTCCAGAGCATTTTTCCGGTCTTTGCATCGTAGGCCTTGAACCAGCCATTGCCTTCACCCGCGAACACCAGATTGCCTGCGGTGGCGAGCGCGCCGCCGATCATCGGCTGATCGGTTTTTGCCTGCCATGCGATCTTGCCGGTATCGATGTTGACGGCTGTGACATTTCCCCATTGCTCATCACCCGGCACGTTCTTGAACGCCCCACCGAGCCACAATTTCCCGTTCGGGTAGTTGGTTGCTTCCACATGGTAAGTCATCGGCTGATGCAGGTTTACCGCATAGGTCAAACGAGCGCCGGCGTTATAGGCCATCGGCGACCATTCCACCCCACCGTTGGCGCCCGGCAGCATGCGCGCTCCGCTAGCAGTCGGCAGGACCCACATGTTTTCTTGCGGAATCATCGCATCGGAGAAGCGAATCAGGCTGCCGTCGCGGCGGTCATGCACATACACGTGACCGGTTTTGCCGCCGTGGATCACACCCGGAATCATTTTGCCGTTCTTGTCTTTCACGTCCACCAGGATCGGCGGGCTGACAGCGTCCAAATCCCACAAATCGTGCGCGATGTACTGGAAATGCCACTTGTATTTTCCGGTATCGAGGTCGACCGCGACAAGCGAGTCGGTGTACAGGTTGTCTCCCGGACGCACGGCGCCATACAGATCGGGGGAAGGGTTGCCGACCACGAAGAACACGGTTTTGCTGGCGCGATCGATGGCCGGAGTCATCCAGACGCCGCCGCCCAGAGTCTCATAGAAGTCCGATTTCTTGGCGAACGCGTCTTTTTCGGCGGCGATGTCGCGGTGCATGTCACGGCCGGTTGCATCGGTTTTTGCCCACACTCCTTCATATCCCTTTTCCGGAATAGTGTAGAAGGTCCATATCAGCTTTCCGGTGTCGGCATCGAATGCCTTGACGAAGCCACGGATGCCGTATTCGCCGCCGTTGGTGCCGATCAGGACTTTACCTTCGACGACGGTCGGCGCCATCGTTTCGCTATAGCCTTTTTCGGGATCGGCGATTTCGGTTTCCCACAGCAGCTTCCCGCTCTTTGCATCGAGCGCGACCAGCTTGGCGTCCAACGTGCCCATATAGAGCTTGCCGCCGGCAACGGCAACCCCGCGATTGTTCGGTCCGCAGCAGAAGGTTGTGACCGGGCCCATCTTGTGTTTGTAGTGCCAGAATTCTTGTCCGGTCACCGCGTCGACCGCATACACATGGTTATAGGAAGTGGTGAGGAACATCACGCCATTGACGACGATGGGGGCCGTTTCCATAGACTCGATGACGGCAGTCTGAAACACAAACTTGGGCTTGAGTTTGGCGACGTTCCTGGCGTTGATCTGCGCCGACGGATAATAGCGGGTCTGCGCATAATTACCGTTTGCGTGCAGCCAGTTCTTGCTGTCCGTCGAAGAGCCGTCCAGCATAGCCTGACTGACCGGCGCCAGTGCGTTTGACATTGGCGGTACCTTGATGCCGGCACCGCTCTGGACCTCTTGGGCGCCGCTTCCGCCGGATGCAATGAGCAAGCTTGCCGCCAGCGTGAATCGCCCTATTAATTTATAGCGTTCTGTGACCATTATCGTCCCCTTGTAAAATGTTGCCCCATGCAACAAATCTTTTTTATGTTCGAGCGTGCTAATTTCAAAAAAGGTACATTAATTTTCCGGCATTGAAACGCCTAACGCATAATTTCGGCGCTGTTCAATAGCGATATCAGCAGCAAATTAATTTCGGAATAATTCACCGAACGCCAGTGGACGGGTATTACTTTCGCTCCTGTAAAAATTTGACGACATCAGGATGGCCGTTTTCTGCTGCCATCTGCGACACGGTTTTACCTCGATTGTCGACCAGACTCGGGTCCGCGCCGCGATCAAGCAGCGATTGAAGCGTGGCGAGGTGGCCATAGGCGCCGGCCCACATCAACGCGGTGAGCCCATTCTGGTATGTGGAGCCCAGCTCACGCTGCAGGTCGAGCAGCAGATTGACGATTTTCGTCTGGCCGGTGCCGGCGGCGTAAACCATGGCAGTTTTGCTCAATTGGTCGACGGCATTGATGTCGGCATTTTTGTCGGTCAAAATCAGCGCCATCTCGGTGCGCCCGAAGTATGCGGCCGCCATCAGCGGCGTCACCTGCGACACGTTGGCAAGGTTAATGTCGGCCCCGCGATCGAGCAGCATCGTCATGATTTCCATTTGCCCGCTTTTGATGGAGGTCATCAGCAGCGAATCGCCTAAACGGTTACGGGAGTTGGGCGACGCGCCTTGCTCAATCAACGCTTTGAAATTTTTCACATTGCCGCTACGGGCGGCTGCCAGCGCCTGACGATTCAGGTCGGCCTGATCTTCCGCGGCACGCGCGACGTCGAGAAAAAACGAACTGACCGCCGAAATAAGTAATATTGAACAAATTGCGCGCATTACCTTCATAGCCGGTCCTTGAATATTTTCTAATGAATTTTTCGGGGGGCTGCAATCGCAGTACCTTGTTCGGCGGATTCTATTTCTACCTTAAATTGAATTTTTGGTTCTATCGCAATAAGCCAGCTCTGGCAAGCTGAAGGTCATCTGAAAAACGGGCAAGGGTGATAATAGACTCGCTGACCACAGCGGTCAAGAGGATGCACTATTCGTTGAATGTCATGCCCGTCCGCGAGCGGCGGTAGGTGTCCTATCCGCTAAGCTCCCGTTACATTGAGGAAATAATTTGAGAGCGCGCAGTGTTCCCGAGCCGCGCTGCGGTGCAACGCAGCGCGCCGACATCTCAAGTGTAAAGGTCAACCATCAAGCTGACATTGAACTTCGCCAGATCGAATACCTCAACAACATCGTCGAGCAGGATCAACGGGCCAATAGAGAAAAAATCAGCGTTAGCCCTTGAATAGTTTTTCAAGAACAATCGCCCAAGATAAAACAAAGAAAGAAACCGCGAGACAAGCTGAAACAACCTGACCCACAGAAAAACGCGCGTCTTTAGGTAGGTGGAAATCTTTCAAATGGATTGCATGCATGACCGTCTCCTTAAACCATATTATGAGTATGGTTTAAATGTAGGCAATCGTGACAAAAAGTCAAGGCGATAGTTGCCTACATTTGACAAAAAAATCAACAAGGATGAAAGCGGGGCTGTTCCGGCTATGACTTTTTCGTGGTGCGGTGCACAAGAAATGGCGCACAGTAATAGTTTCGTTTCGGGCGAAATGCTGGCCGGAATTGAAGATGCCGCCTGCACTCTGACGAGCGATGCGAACTAACAGCACCATAACGTTTATTGGTAGAAAGTCAATCCGCGTAAACGATCATCTTTGGCGACGTGGTATCGTACAGTGTCGACAAGTCTGCAAAAACCCGGGAGCCAGGTTTGATATTCGATTCGGTTGCTAGGTTGAAAGTCGTATCATGCTTTGGCTTCCAAAGCCATCCAATGAATTGAAACTGATCGTTCGCGATCGGCGATGAAAACTACGTCATGTGCATGTTCGGCCAATTGAAAGCTATTCTATGTCACGTATGCAGACAGTGCTTTTCACCGCATTAGCCATGCTCGCATTTGCCGGGAATTCGTTGCTCTGCCGGATGGCGTTCCGGCACTCCGGTATTGATGCAGCGAGCTTCACTGCCATTCGAATTTGCTCGGGCGCTGTTGTGCTTTGGCTGATCATAGCAGCCAAAGGCGAAAAAATTGGGACGGCAGGAAGTTGGTATTCGGCGCTGGCGCTTTTTGCATATGCGGCCGGCTTCTCATTCGCCTATGTCAGCTTGCCGGCCGCTACAGGCGCATTACTACTCTTCGGCGCTGTTCAGGCAACCATGATCAGTTATGGTTTATGGAAGGGAGAGCGGTTGCGGGGGTGGCGGCTTGTAGGCTTGATACTCGCTTTTGGCGGCCTTTTCGGTCTTTTGCTGCCGGGGTTGTCTTCGCCGCCGCTGCATGGTTCCATGTTGATGCTTGCTGCAGGTGTCGCATGGGGTATCTATTCTTTGCGTGCCAAAGCTGCGATCCATCCAACACGGACCACGGCAGGGAATTTCATTCGTGCTGTGCCTTTCGCATTTGCGCTTAATATTGCCATGCTTCCCTCGGTTTCACTGGATGGGCCGGGGATTTTATATGCGATAGCATCTGGAGGATTGACATCAGGCGTTGGATACGCGATCTGGTACGCAGCGTTACGCGGCTTGAAATCAACCAACGCCGCAACGGTGCAGCTCAGCGTGCCGGTCATCGCTGCCATAGGTGGCATTGCGTTCCTCGGTGAAGCTATCACGCTACGCCTATTGGTAACCTCAACAGCGATTCTTGGTGGCATCGTGTTGGTCACTTTCGACGCAAAGCACTTCTTTAAAGCGCCGGTTACGTGACCCGAGCAATATGCAGTTCGAGAATCCGAAATTTGATAGGCAGTTGGTCGCTCCTTGAATGGCGCACTAAATCGCCTCCGGTAAAGCCGGGGGCTTATTGCTAGGGCTCGTTAAACGCCGGATAAAACCCTCGGTGGCGTTAGGTAAGCCGCCGTGGCTCCCAGCGTTTTCTGACTTTTCTTGATTTCCATGCGCGCGATGGACTGCAGATGCACTTCATCCGGACCATCGGCATAACGAAGTGCCCGGCCCCAGGTCCAGTGGTCGGCGAGCGGGGTGTCGGGGCTGATCCCCATCGCGCCGAAAGTTTGCATGGCGCGATCACAGACGGTGGTGTGAACAGAGGGCACCAGCGCCTTAATCATCGATATTTCCTTGCTGGCTTCCTTGGCACCCACATTGTCGATCATCCATGCCGTTTTCAATACCAGCAAGCGCGCCTGATCGATCTCGATACGCGAACGGGCGATCCACTCGGAAACGATGCCGTGTTGATGCAAGTATTTTCCGAAAGTCCGGCGTTCCTGCGAACGCTCGATCATCAACTCCAGCGCCAGTTCCGCGGCGCCGATGGAACGCATGCAATGATGAATGCGGCCCGGCCCCAATCGCGCTTGCGCGAGCGCAAAGCCGCTGCCTTCTTCGCCCAGCAAATGGCTGACCGGTACGCGCACATTGCGAAACAAGATCTCGCAATGCCCTTCTGGCGAGTGATGATTCATGATATTGATGTTGCGCACAATCTCGACACCGGCTGTGTCGCGTGGCACCAAAATCATACTCTGCTGCCGGTGGGGGTCCGCAGCGGTGTCGGTTTTTCCCATGAGTATGAAAATCTTGCAATTCGGATGCGCTGCATTGGTAATAAACCACTTGCGACCGTTGATCACATAGTCGTCGCCATCGCGCTTGATCAGCGTGGTGATATTGGTTGCGTCGGAAGATGCCAC
>PKWO01000087.1 GCA_003132085.1 Oxalobacteraceae bacterium
TGGCGCCGCTGGAAGCGCAGATAAGCGAACACAAGACGCAGCTGAAACGGCGCCGGCAATCGATAGAGCGGATACACCTCGCTACCGAGAGCCTGGAAGAAAAAGTGGCGGCGTTCGAGCAGATGCAAGCTGATCTTGAGGCGCGGAAAAAAACCTTGCTGGCGCTGGAAGACGAGTTGAAAGACACGATCAGTGCAAAACTCGCGTCGCTTCGCGTTGCGGCCTGATGAAGCGGCTGGTTGCTGCAAACAAACGCAAAGAATTGCCGGCAACAACGTTGTTGGATGTGGGAGCTGCCGCCGATTGGGCCGACCCCAGTTTTTCTGAGGATTTGATTCGCTGGCAAAAGAGGCATGGACGCCATGCGTTGCCTTGGCAAAACACGCGCGACGCTTACCGCATCTGGCTGTCGGAAATCATGCTGCAACAGACCCAGGTGGCGGCAGTCATTCCGTATTACCGACGCTTTTTGACACGCTTTCCCGACGTCGAAAGTCTGGCGATCGCACCATCCGAGGATGTGATGGCGCATTGGAGCGGACTTGGCTATTACTCGCGCGCGCGCAATTTGCATCAGTGTGCGAAACGGGTCGTCGCGGAATTTGAGGGCCGGTTTCCAGACGATCCCGCATTGTTGGAAGAACTGCCCGGCATAGGTCGTTCGACGGCGGCGGCGATTGCGGCGTTTGCTTACGGCACGCGAGCTGCGATTCTTGACGGCAACGTAAAACGTGTATTTGCGCGCGTGTTCGGGGTTGCCGGTTATCCGGGCGACAAACCAGTCGAAAACCTGCTTTGGCAGCGTGCCGTGGCATTATTGCCGGCGCACGGCCTGGAGTCTTACACCCAGGGGTTGATGGATTTGGGGGCGACCTTATGCACCGTAAGCAAGCCGTCGTGTGCTACTTGCCCGCTGGCCGCGCGGTGCGTCGCGTTGCGGACTGACCGGGTTAGTGAATTACCGACGCGCAAACTTAAAAAAGCCATTCCGGAAAGACAGATTGCGATGCTGATCGTGATCGACCGTGAGCAGGTGCTGCTGGAGCAACGCCCGGGGCATGGAATTTGGGGGGGATTATTGTCGCTGCCGGAAATGGTTGCACCTGGCGGCGAACCGGAGGTTGAAGACGTATCAAGTCATGTATCAAGTCACGTATCAAGTCACGTATCAAGTCGATTCGAGGTGGCGTTGGCGCAGGCGATCGCGCCGTTCGGAGTGGTCGACAGCTATGACAAGCTACCGGTATTTTCCCATACGTTTACGCATTTTAAGTTGCATATCGCGCCATATCGGGTAAGGCTGTCACGCCGGCTGGAAATGGCTGGGCAACTTGAACATGTATGGTATCGAGTCGACAAGTTATCCGACGCGCCGTTGCCCGCGCCGGTCAAGAAATTGCTGCTGACGGTTCGATGAGTCGAATTTCATTGAGCGACTCGCGGTGGTAGAGTGGCAACTACTAACTTCATCGCGCGTTGATAATGATTTTCCCTCTTCTTTCAATCGAAGCCGGATATTTACAAAATGTTGTGTTGTTGCAGGTATTGATACACCACTGAGAGGCGGCTTTGCGCGTCGTCCAGCTCAAGCAATTTTTGCCTCGCTTTGAGGGATATCGGCAGGATTTCGCACCAGCGATTTGCAACCCAGCCGGCGTCGTCGAATTTAGTCGACGGCGTTACAGGGCTGACGAATCCGTATCCTTGTTCCGCTCGGCCTTTTGCGTCGATGTCGTCGATGACGATCTTGAGAGTCTCGGCGCAGCCGACGTGGATATCGTTAATCGGCGTGACGACATCTTCCGGCAGCATGTCCACCATCGCTTCAAGCCGATGGTCGGACAATGCCCGTGTTTCCAGTATCCGGAATCGCTGACCTCCGTGGGTACGCAATAACAGCACACCGAGATTTTCCATATCCCATTGCACAATATGGGCGAGGCTGCCGACCGCTTCAGGTTCGGCGGCTGCGCCGACCTCTGTACCCGACTTGATCAGCACTACCCCGAACGGCGTCTCGTCTTTCATGCAGTCGCGCACCATGTCAATGTAGCGGGTCTCAAACACCTTCAGGGGCAAAACACCGCCTGGAAAGAGCACGGTGTTGAGCGGGAAGAGCGGTAGCCAAGTATTGTGGGTTGTCATTATCGAGGCGCAGACCGGATTTAGTGGGCCGAGCGGGGTCGTAGGTCAGGCGAGTTCCCGGTGGCGTACAACCACACGCTCGGAATTGAGAAAATGGCGTGCGAGTTGTTCAGCTACATAGACCGAGCGGTGCTGCCCGCCGGTACAGCCTATCGCCACGGTCAAATAGCTGCGGTTGTCGCCCTTGAATGAAGGCAGCCACTTTTCGATAAATATCCGGATGTCGGCAATCAGTTCCGCTACATTTGGCTGGCTGCCCAGGAACGCGCATACGGGAGCATCCTTGCCGGTCATCGGGCGTAACGTCACATCGTAATACGGATTCGGCAACACGCGTACATCGAACACCAGGTCTGCATCAAGCGGCACCCCAAACTTGAAGGCAAATGATTCAAATAACAGCGTCAGCGGAGTCGATTCGGTTTCAACCAGTTCCTTGATCCAGGCCCGCAACTTGTTGGCGCATAAGCCGGACGTATCAATCACGTGGCCGAGTCCTTCAATCGTGGCCAGCATTTCGCGCTCATTCATGATGCACTCGACCAGCGTAGGGCGGTCGGCCGGGCTCTGGTCGGATCGCAGGCGATGCGATAGAGGGTGGCTGCGTCTGGTTTCCGAAAAGCGGGCAATCAGCGATTCGGTTTTTGCGGTGAGGAACAACACCTGGACGTCATGGCCTTCTTCTTTCAGCCAACGGATATCGGCAGGCAGTCCGGCAAGAGAACTTGCGCTACGGGCATCCATCGCCACGGCCAGCATATCCGCGCCTTCTTCAAGGCGTGTGGCAACCAATGCACGCAACAGTGTAGGCGGTAGATTGTCCACGCAGAAATAACCGGCGTCTTCGAGGGCATTCAAACCAACGGATTTGCCGGAGCCGGAAATGCCGGTAATGATAATAATGCGCATAGTGGGAGATGATACCGCAAGCGCGCCAAACACGTGCGGCGCCGGATGGGCGAGAATTTACGTACCGGGGGCCGACTCACCGATCAAAATCACCCGACTGATTCTTGCGCGGCATCTAATCGCTGCCCATCGCTTTTTGTTGTCGCTCCATGAATTCATTCAGCGTGTCGATGCCGCGCAATTGGAGGATAGTATTGCGCACAGCCGCTTCCAGCAACACCGCAAGGTTGCGCCCGGCCTCAACCGGAATCACTACCTTGCGTATCGGCAGGCCCAGTACGTCCTCGGTTTGCGAGTGCAGCGGCAAGCGTTCGTAATTTTCTTCCAGGGTGCTGCGCCGAACCAGGTGAACGATGAGTTTCAGGCGCATCTTGCGGCGCACCGCGGTTTCGCCGAATATGGTTTTGATGTCCAGCAGGCCCAGCCCGCGTACTTCCAGCAAGTTTTGCAGAAGCGCAGGGCAGCGCCCCTCAATCATATTCGGCGCTATGCGTGCGAATTCGACCGCGTCATCGGCCACCAAGCCATGGTCGCGCGATATAAGTTCCAGGCCCAATTCGCTTTTGCCCAAACCCGACTCGCCGGTAATCAACACACCGACGCCCAGCACGTCCATGAACACGCCGTGCATGGTGATGCGCTGGGCCAGCTTCTTCGACAGGTACACGCGCAAGTAGTCGATCACCTGGGCAGCAGGCAACGGTGTTGAAAAAAGCGGAATATTCTTTTCGTCGCAGATCGACAAAATATAGGCCGGCGTTTCCAGGCCTTGGGCAATAATGAATGCTGGCGGCTCACCCGCCACAAGTTCTTCGGTTTGATGCACGCGCGAGGACGGTGACAGACGTTGATAGTATTCGGTTTCCTGATGCCCGAAGACTTGGATGCGTCCCGGGTGAATCAGATTTAAATGGCCGACCTGATCGGCCGCCGATGTGGCGTCGCCCGAGATCAGGCGTTCACCGCCCGGGAAACCGGCAAACCACCCGAGCAGCAGCGATTCGCGGTTATCGTCGTACAGTTGTTGGATTGTCAGCGGCGTTGATAAGGGCATGGCGGGATCTTGAGCCTGTTACATTCATCGGGAGCATGCAAGCGAACCGCCCCTGCAAGGCCCTGGCGCATGAAGGGTCCGCCACTGGCGACGCGTGGGCGTGAATTATGCAATGCTTTGCAAGCTGGGTTGCCAGGTGATCAGGCGTGCATGAACTGTCGCCGCATCCGGCGCGGTCGACAGCACTGCACGGAACGCCTCGTCGGAAAACATTTCTGCAATTTCCGACAGGATTTCCAGGTGTTGCTGGGTTACATGGTCCGGTATCAGCAGAAATACCAGCAGGTTGACTGGCTCTCCGTCCGGCGATTCAAAAGGAATCGGCTCCGCCAAGCGTACAAACGCAGCGAGCGGAGCTTTCAGCCCTTTGATGCGGCCATGCGGCACAGCAACTCGATGTCCGAGCCCGGTTGATCCCAGGCGCTCGCGAGCAAAAAGATTGTCCGATACCGTCGATCGGGCGATTCCGCAATTATTTTCGAATAGCAGCCCCGCTTGTTCAAACGCCCGCTTCTTGCTGGACACGTCCAGATCAAGCAGTACGTTTTCGGGGGCTAATATTTGACTGAAATGGTTCATGATGCGTTGCACAAAATGGATTTTGCTGGGAATTATAGGCCTATTCTGACCCTTTCGCGACGGAAAAGCAAAATCTATAGCAACACTATTGCCTTTGGTTAATGTTGTGCTATTGGCGTGCGTTGCGGAGGTTGGATGGCGGTCTCCCGGTCGTAAAGTTGCTCCGCCAAGGGTTGATATCCAATCCTCCGCGCCGCGTGTAGCGGGCATACACTGCCAGCTTTTGCGGTTTGCATTGACGCATCACATCCATGAATATGCGCTCTACACATTGCTCATGAAATTCGTTGTGTTCGCGAAAACCAATCAGGTAACGCAGCAAGCGCTCCTGATCGATCTGCGGACCGACATAATGGATTTGGACGCTACCCCAGTCAGGCTGTCCGGTTACCAGGCAGTTTGACTTCAACAGATGCGATACCAGCACTTCCTCGACCGGCGGGTATTGTTGATCTGCGCGCAATTGCGTTGCATCGGGCGTGTATTGGCTGATCTCGATATCCAAGCGATCCAGCAGAATGCCTTGCAGTTCGGCAATCTTCATGCTGCCGAACGCATCCGGCATAGCCAGCGTGATATGAACCGGCGCGCCGAATCCGGCCGACAGGTCTGCGCGCATCAATTCCAGCATCGCGTCAGACCCTGCCAAGCGGGTTTGATTAAATGCATTCAAATACAGTTTGAACGATTTTGACTCAATGATGTTGGGTGAATCGGCGGGAACTGTAATGCTGGCGATCGCTATCTGCGGCTTTCCACGCAGGTTTAGCCACGACACTTCGTAGGCATTCCAGATATCGACGCCATAAAAAGGCGGCGTGCCGCTGATGCCAAGTTCATCCCGTTTGGTTTGGCGGGCGATCGGGAACAGCAAGGTCGGATCGTATTGGGTTTGATACGAAGAAGGTTTGCCGAGCGGCGACG
>PKWO01000555.1 GCA_003132085.1 Oxalobacteraceae bacterium
AGATCGGCGCCCTGGTGCCGGCAGCGCGCCGCGTGGAGGGCGATTTGTTCGGCAGCATCGGGGCCGGGCTGGCCCTTGATGCGCAACGGAAATTCGGCTAGGCCATCACCGCCGGCGCAGCATTTGTTGCTTCATGTGCCGGGCTTCGCTTTGCAGTGCAGATAAAGGTCTTCGACCTTTTTTCTCGCCCAAGGAGTCTTGCGCAAAAATTGCAAACTGGATTTGATGCTGGGGTTTTGATTGAAACACTTGATGTCGATCAAGCGACCCATCTCGCTCCAGCCAAGTTGGCCGACCAGTTCGGCCAATATGTTCTCCAACGTGACGCCATGCAGCGGGTTGTTCAGTTGTTCATCCATGTCGGGTGTGCATCACGCCTGGTCATTGTTCGGGGCTTGTGCCGTCACCCATGCTAACACGCCCATAGCGGCGGCACGACCGCTGGCGAAGCAGGCCGTCAGCAGATAGCCGCCGGTCGGCGCTTCCCAATCCAGCATCTCTCCGGCGCAGAATATGCCGGGCATGGAGCGAACCATCAAGCGTTGGTCCAGTGCCTCGAAAGCGACGCCGCCCGCACTGCTGATCGCTTCGTCCAGCGGACGCGTTGCGATTAATTGTAGCGGCAACGCTTTGATCGCAGCGGCCACGCGCATCGGATCCATAAAATCTTGCGGTGTCAGCACTTCGCGCAACAGACCTGCCTTTACGCCGGCAATATTGACCCGGCTTTGCAGGTGGCTCGCCATCGAGCGCGAGCCGCGCGGCCGCGCCACTTCATCGACAACCCGCTGCAGCGACCAGCCGGGAGCAAGATCGAGTTGAATCGGGGTTGTGCCGGAGGCGGCAAGCTTGTCGCGCAACCGGCTCGACAACGCATAGATCAAGCTACCCTCGATGCCGGTAGCGGTTACCACCAATTCGCCCTGCCGCTGGTGCTTGCAGTGCTCCGCATCGATGAAACTGAGCGCCACGGATTTGAGCGGGTGACCAGCAAAGCGCAGCCGAAAATGTTCGCTCCAGTTGACATCGAAGCCGCAATTGGATGGCCGTAAGGGCACCACCGGCACGCCGAACCGGGTTAGCAGCGGCACCCACGCACCGTCTGAACCGAGCCGAGCCCAACTGCCTCCGCCCAGAGCGAGTACCACCGCATCGGGATGGATCGCGCGCTCGCCTTCCGGCGTGGAAAAGCGTAGCGTACCGTTCTCACCCCAGCCGCACCAACGATGGCGCATGTGGAAGTTGACTCCGGCCTGACGCAAGCGATGCAGCCAGGCGCGCAGCAACGGCGCCGCCTTCATGTCAAGCGGGAACACGCGTCCCGAACTGCCGACAAAGGTCTCAATGCCAAGTCCTGCGGCCCAGGCGCGCAATGCATCGGCCCCGAACTGGTCGAGCATCGGTTCAAGTTGGGCACGCCGCGCGCCGTAGCGCGCGCGAAACGGATCGGCAGGTTCCGAGTGCGTCAGGTTCATGCCGCCTTTCCCCGCCAGCAAGAATTTACGCCCTACCGACGGCATCGCATCGTACAGGTCGACATGCACGCCGCGTTCGGCCAGGGTTTCGGCCGCCATCAGTCCGGCGGGGCCGCCGCCGATAACCGCGACCGAGCGCATCCGCGCGCTATCGGTCTTCATGCACGAAAGAGTGGCAGGCGCCGGAGTCCCGTTCAATCAGGAATGCCGCGTGGCGCAAGTTCACACATGATTTCGGCTGATTGCGGTCCTGTCGGTGCGCAATCCGAGCGATTTGGCCATCCGGTAATTTTTCAATGCCACTTTATGTATTTGTACATATTGCTCTTTTTCAACGGCGAATCCCCAGGATTCGAAAAACGGTTTAGCGGTAACGCTGACATCGGCAAACAAATTGTCGATCGCGTCTTGTTTCGCAACTTCCAGAATGATCTGCATCAACAGCGTGCCGACCCGCCGCCTTTGCCAGAGGTGATGCACATAAAAATGGTCGACATAGCCGCTTGGCTGGACGTCGGCGTAGCCGATCAGTTGGCGTTCTTGTTCCACCACAAAGGGCGAGATATTCCTGAGGCTTGCGCGCCATTTCCCGATGTCGATTTGATCCGGCGACCACGCATTCAGCTGTTCAGACGTATAGTCGGCGGCATTAATGTGGTGAACGGCGTCATGGAAGAGATGCCACAAATCCATTTCCTCGCCGGGTTTGAATCTTCTTATCTGCATGACGGTGACCCATGGTAACAGCAAGCTGCTCGCGGGATTGCGTAATCGGCATGAAGCCGGCATGAAGCGTCAGGCGGCCCCGATTGCCGCAACGTCAATTCCCATGAACCTCGGGATGGCCTGAACGCGTCGTGTCTGGCGATTATAGTCGCCCGCACGCAGATAGCAAATACCTTCGTAGACGGGCGACGCCAGGTAGTTTTCGGCTGTCGGCAATATTTGCGCCATAATATGCAGCAACCTTACCGCGCACCAAACTAGTTGCCTATTTGGTTGAAGCCACTTTTTGTCAGCTTGCCGCATGCCCGACTTGATACTTTCCATTGCCGCAGCGCGCACACTGCACCTCGCGGCGCAGGGGCTATTGAATGTGCGCCGCAAAAGAGCGGCCAAGATCGATGTATTGGACGCGATCCGCGCTATGGGCGCGTTGCAGATCGACACCATCCATGTGGTTGCGCGCAGCCCCTATCTGGTGCTGTGGAGCCGGCTGGGCGACTATCGCTCCAGTTGGCTCGACGAACTGTTGGCCGAACGCGCATTGTTTGAATATTGGGCGCACGAAGCCTGCTTGTTGCCGGCAGAAGACTACGGTTTGTATCGGCATCGGATGATAGACCCCGGTGCGATGGGGTGGAAATATTCGGCAAAGTGGATGGCGGAAAATCGGCCGGCAGTCGAGGCGCTGCTGGAACATATTCGCGTCAACGGCCCGGTGCGTTCTGCCGATTTCGCGCGCAAGGACGGTAAGGGCGGCGGTTGGTGGGGTTGGAAGCCGGAAAAGCGATCGCTGGAGGTATTGTTTACCGCAGGACACTTGATGATTGCCAGGCGTCAAGCCTTTCAACGGATATACGATCTCACAGAGCGAGTATTACCTGATTGGGATGATAGCCGGATGCCCAGCTTTGCCGAATCGCAACGCAGGCTGTTGTTGAAAGCGGTGCATGCAATGGGTGTCGCTAAAGCGGCGTGGATGGGTGATTATTTTCGCAACAGCAAAAGCCGTCCAGAGCCGGACCCTGAATCGCTGGTCGATGAAGGGGCGTTATTCAGAGCCCAGGTGGACGGTTGGGAGCTTCCGGTTTATATCCATCGGGACCATCAAGCGCTGGCGCAAGCCGCAGCCGACGGGCGTTTGAAGCCGACCGCCACCACACTGCTGTCGCCGTTCGACCCTGTGGTATGGGACCGCAAGCGTGCCCTGGAGTTATTCAATTTCGACTATCGGCTGGAATGCTATACACCCGCGCCGAAGCGCCGCTACGGTTATTTTTCGTTGCCGATTTTGCGCCGCGGCGCACTGGTTGGACGGCTTGACGCCAAGGCTCATCGGCGCGAACGCGTATTCGAAGTAAAGGCCTTATATCTCGAGCCGGGAGTGCGGCTGAGCTCGGCTCTGGCGGCTGATGTGGCCGCGGCGCTGGTTCGCTGCAGCGCGTGGCACGAAACAGAAGAGATCGTGATCGGACAGTGCGATCCTGCGCCGTTTCGGCGCATGCTGAGGGCCGCGGTCGATGCCGGTTAGGATGCCTCGCCAGCGCGCCGCCCTGCCGCAACACGATAGCCTGGCGCGCGCGCGTCATACGTTTCTTGACGGCACGCACATTGTCGAGCGCTGGAGCGGGTGCGAACGCTTCGTGGTTCTGGACACGCATTTCGATTCAGGCTTGAATTTCTTGGCAACGTGGAGCGCTTGGCGCGCTGATCCGCAGCGTCCGCATCAACTGCACTACTTGGCAGTCGAAAGCCATCCATCCAGTGCGTCGGCATTGGTCCGGTTGCACGCGGCCTGCCCCGAATTGTCGTTGCTGTCGCAGGAACTGGTTGCCAAGTGGCCGACCCTGGTTCCGGGCTTTCATCGTGTTTTTTTGACAGATGAACGGGTGGTGCTCACGTTGATCTTTGGCGATGTCGAAAAGTGTCTGCGGCAAATCGAGGCGNNAGGTCGATGCATTTTATATGCATCAAGCATCCCTCAATCAATTCCCGGAAAGCGAGGCATCGGCCATCTTCACAGTGCTTGGGCGTTTGGCAGCGCCGCATTCGAGGCTGGCGATTGAGGCGGCCTCCGAAGCAAGCAGCTCGGCGGTAAAAAATACCGGTTTCGTGTTTGAAAAGGGATCGGCGGGGACGCGTGCCCGTTTTGCGCCGCGCTGGGCGCCGCGTCCGCTGCATGTCACGCGTGCGAGCGAGCGCCACGCGATCGTGATCGGAGCGGGCCTGGCCGGTTCGGCAGCATGTGAACGCCTGGCCGCACGCGGCTGGCAAATAAGCCTGATCGAGCGGCACGATCAAGCCGCCCAGGAAGCTTCGGGTAACCAAGCCGGCATCTTCATGCCGCTGCTTGCAAAGGACGATAGTCCAAGCGCCCGCCTGTCGCGCGCCGCGTTTCTGTATGCGTTGCGTCTGTGGCAGCAGGCGGGCGGCATCGGCCATGCCTTTTCCGGCGAAGCATGTGGCGTGCTGCAACTTGCTCGCGATGCCGCGCGTGCAAGCGTGGCGCAGGAAATCGACGCGGGCGGACATTTTCCGCCAGAGTTTGCGCAATGGCTGGATGCGGCCGCCGTGTTAAAAATCCCGGGCCTGCCGACAGTGCGTGACGCCGGAAATTTTCAGCACGGCGGCTGGCTTTTCCCGCAAGGCGGCTGGGCGCATCCGGCAGGAGTGTGCGAGGCGCTGCTGGCCGCCAGCGGAAAACGGCTGCGGAAATATTTTACGCGGCAGGCGCTGCGGCTTGAACGCGTCTCCGGTCACTGGCAAGTCCATGACGATGACGGCGCTATCATTGCTCAGGCGCCGTATGTGATTGTGGCCAATGGAATGGGCGCCGGTGCGTTTTCACAATCCGCCGGTTTGCCGCTGAGTGCTGTGCGGGGCCAGGTTACTTATTTGGCCGCCGATGCGTTGCCGGCCTTTCCGCTCATTGTCTGTTGCGACGGCTATGTGACGCGTCCGTTCGAAGGACTTTGCAGCGTCGGCGCATCTTACGATGCCGACGACGATCCGTTTCTGCGCGCCGCAAGCCAGCACGATAACCTGGCGCGGCTCGACCAGATATTGCCTGGCATATCGTCGACGCTGGCGGATCAGCCGTTGACTGGCAGAGTCGGGTTTCGTTGCGTATCGGCGGATCGATTGCCGCNNCGCGCCTGCCGGGTTTGTATGGATTGCTTGGCTATGCTTCCCGTGGACTGATTTGGGCGCCGATTGCGGCAGAATTGTTGGCGGCGCAGATCGCAGGCGAACCGCTTCCGGTCGAACGCGAATTAGCCGCCGCTCTCGATCCGGCACGTTTCTGCCTGAACGCACACCGGCGGACAGGCAAGCGCAGTTAACCCGATTTGGAACGAAAAAATGAGGCCGGAAGCATTGACGCTAAGGAACTTCGCTGAGTTTTCGAGATCAAATTGCTATATGTAGTTTCGGCAGATTTGTAATAATTCTGCGCAACGCATTTTTCGGTAGCCGTCTTTTGCCCGGCAAACAAGAAATGCTACCGCAAAGGTCGAGCTTGCATCAGAATAAGGCAAGCTGAGAAATGAATCCAGCGAATATATTGACTGGCATGCTGTTACTGGATGTTACTGGATTTTTTCGAAGTTCGCGCTAATACGGCAAGGCATAGGTAATCGCGGAGTTGGTGTTCGTACGGGCTATCCGGGAGACAAAATC